>JANXQR010000171.1 GCA_025353435.1 Acidobacteriota bacterium
AGCGAGATGGCGATGGCGTCGACTTGGGCGCCGCGGATTTTTTCGACGAGTGCGGCGAGGTCGGCGGGATCGATGGGCAGGATGCATTCGCCTTTGGCGGAGGTGCGCTCCGCGATGCCGAAACGAAGGTCTGCTGGGACGAGGCACTCAGGCGCTGGTTGGAACCAATCGTAGAGGAGGGGGCGTGCCTGACGGCCGATGGCGAGGGTGTCTTCAAAGCCGCGCGTAGTGATGAAGGCGACGCGGGCACCGGTGCGCTCGAGCATGGTGTTGGTGCCGACGGTGGTGCCGTGGCGGACGACGACGCCGGAGCCCGCGCCGATTTGGTTGAGTCCTTGAAGGACGGCAGTGCCGGGATCGTGCGGCGTGGAGAAGACTTTGAGCGCGACAAGTTTGCCGTCACGCAGCGTGACGCAGTCGGTGAAGGTTCCGCCAGTGTCGATGGCGACGCGCGGGGTTCGGTTTTGTTGTGGAGGTGCGTAGGCGCTTGTCGGCATGTGTTTTCGGCGAGGAGGTTGCGAACGATGCTCGTGTGAATTATTGCAGATTGGAAGAATGGGGTTGATCGCCACGTCCGGTGGAGCCAGCTGGTGTTCCGCAAGGGGCCGGATGCATGGGCGGCCGACGGGTGAAAACTCATGGAACGCCTGCAAAGGATCAAGTCAATCTCAAGTAAGGGAATGCCCTATCGCATAGAAGCAAGCAGATTCGTCTAGAATCGGCCTTAATATGGACAAGCTTTCGCAGGTTGGCGCATTGAATGCGCGATTCGGGATTGCCGGAGTGGCGCAGGTGGTTGCGGGCAAAGGCGGATTGCCAATGGTGCGCGTGATGACTGGGGTGGCAACGGCGGAAATCTCACTTTACGGGGCGCAGGTAACGAAGTGGAAGCCGGCGGGCGCGGCGGAGGTGCTGTTCCTGAGCGAAAAATCGTATTGGGATGTAGGGCACCCGATACGCGGAGGGATTCCGGTCTGCTTTCCGTGGTTCGGCGACAAGGCGGATGATGCAAGCGCGCCGAAGCACGGATTTGTACGCACCAAGCAATGGCGACTCGATTCGTTGAGTGCTCTCGATGATGGATCGGTGACGGTGATGTGCATCACGGAGAGTGACGCAACGACGCGCCCGAGGTGGCCGCACGATTTCTGCGTGGCGTATCGCATTACGGTGGGGACCAGGCTTCGGCTTGAGCTTACGGTAATCAACAGGGGCAAGACCGCGATGCGATTCGAGGAGGCGCTGCACAGCTATCTTCGCGTGGGCAAGGTGGGCGAAGTGGCGGTGCGGGGGCTGGACGGGGCCGCATACCTGGACAAGAACGATGAATTCCGCGAGAAGATACAGACTGGTGATATAAATTTGACAGGCCCAACGGACCACATCTATCTAAAATCGAGTGGAACCGTCGAAGTAATTGATGCTGTTCTGAAACGGATTGTACGCACGGAAAAGGTGAACTCCGCTACCACGGTGGTGTGGAATCCGTGGGCGGAACAGGCGGCGAAGATCTCTGATTTTGGCAACGACGAATGGCAGGGGATGGTGTGTGTGGAGGGCAGCAACGTGCAGGCTGCGGCGATTGAACTGAATCCGGGAGAAGAACATACGCTGCGCGTCACGCTTAGCGCGCTACCCGCATAGGCGGCATGGGATGCGAGGCGCAAAGGGACGAATAAGTGGCTGAGCAGATATGGGCGGGATTGGGGCGGACGCCGGAGTTAAGGAATGTCTGTCTACGGCCGTTAAGATACAGAAACACAGAAGCCAATTTCGCGGGAAGTTGACGCCGTTGGAAAACAGCGGAAGGGGTTGGTGCGGGCAAGCAGATTTCTGTGCTGTCTTTTGTGTCGTCTCCGGGAGTCTCAGTTCACCTATTGGGACTATTTCTGATTGGCACTGAAATAATAATGTGAAATTTCGATCAATCATGTTCATGCATCACAGCGGATTGATGAGTGGATCAGAGATGATGAGATTTCGGGATTTGCAAAATGATGGAAAGAATCCTCACATCATTGAGCTTTCAACAATGCGGTTGAGGGAAAGGGTTACAGGATCGATAGCCGTGAAAGCGACGTTGATCGAAGAAGTGAACATGATGCAGTTGTAATCAACGATGCGTATCCTGAATGATGCGACTAACATGCAAGTATCTGGCATTCGTGCTGGGATTGTGATTCGCACCAGTTAACAAGGACGCGGAGATTATGTTTGCGGAGTGAACATCAAAGCGATTATTCTTGACTTTGCGGTTGAGTGGTGGGGAACCGGGGCTAACAGACTGAATTAAGGATCACGATTACGTGTTTTTTGACACAGGGAGAGAAGTCTGTGCAGGTGTAAGAAGGGGATCGCACACGGGTGTATGCGCTGGAAATAGATACGGGCTTTGCGAGGTCGGGATGTATAAGGGAGTTAGTCACTCAAAGTGGCATTTGTAAGTTCCGAGCCTTGAATGTGCGAAGTGTAAGGTGTTCGCCGAAGAAGCAATGAACGACTGATTGTTCAACATGTGGCTGGGCAAGTTGCAACACTGTGTTGATTTGCACGTTTACGATCATCCCCGGAGGCAATCAGGCCTGACGCGTAGTTAAGAATTTGCGTCTAAGTTAATAGTGGTGCGCACCAATTAGTAATTTGGTTACGCAGATTTTGGCGCGCCTTCGCTGATAGCAGCATGATCGATTTGGAGGGATCATGAGCTCCAATCCGGGGTTTTCCGGTGTATCAGAAACATCTAAGCTTAAGGTCATATCTAATCACGGTGCAGAATCTTCAGTATGGGGCGCGCAATCGTCGTTTCATGCAGAAGTGAATGGCGTCGACAAGGCGTTTGTAAATCAAGCGAAGCCGCTGAGCGTGTGGTCAGCTTCTGCGTGGAAGCGGAAGTTCGATATTGCGTGTGTACTCTGCTCGCTGCCCTTGACGGTGCCAATTTTCCTTTTGATAGGCCTGGCGGTACGGATCACTTCGCCGGGACCGGTACTGTTCCGCCAATTACGGATGGGCAGAGATGGGCAGCTGTTTACGATTTTCAAGTTCCGCACGATGCCGGTGCGTCGCAGTACCACCAATCGTCCTTCGGTTACGACCTCGATCAACCAGAGGTTCACGCCTGTTGGTGCGTTTTTGCGCCGCTGGAAGATGGATGAGCTGCCACAATTGATCAACGTACTGCGCGGGGATATGAGTGTTGTTGGTCCGCGGCCGAAGCTGACGGATCACCAGACCAGGCGATTGAACTGCCGGCCCGGGATTACGGGGCGAGCGACAATCGTGTTTGCACGCGAAGAGATGGTGTTATCGCCGTTACCGAGCTGCGAATTGGAAGGGGTCTACCACAAGGTGGTTTTGCCCCTGAAGCAGCTGCTGGACGAAGGGTATATGGCCGAAGCAACCTTTGTTTCCGATATAAAGCTCATCTTTAACAGTGTGTTCCGCCGGTGGGAAGATCTTGAGTTGCGCCATCTTATCCAGATGCACCCGGAGTTTGCCTTGCAGATGCGGAGGCAGGCAGAGAAGCCGGTGAACGTTCCCGTGGTGCTGGCTCATACGCAGTCACCGTTGCGCGGTGAGTTTCAGGCCGACTGACGAACGGGATGCGAGGCGATTTGGCCGAATCCGCGCTAGTTCTGGAATTTGCCGACTGCTGAAGCGGATTAACCGTAAGCTACGATGGCCCAGCTTAATCGCTGGGCCATTGCTTTTTCAGCAGACTGTCCCCTGATTCGGGTGCGGAAACGTGTCGTGATTTTCCGGCGCGGACTTGTCCAGACAAGCGAAGTCTTTTTCCACGGCGAGTTCGAGTTGGCCAACGCCGGTGTTGATGGTCGCGTACAAACCTACTTCGGTTCCTGCTGCCCAGGCGCGGGCTTGGCTGGCGGCGAGCACGACCACAACCTCCTGAGGTTGATAGCGGACAGTCATTGCGGTGCCAAGCGCGGGATCTCCTGAAGCAGTGAGGAGTGCGTAGGTAAGTCTTGCATCGCGCTGCGGGCCGAAGTGGATTGTCTCTTCGATGCGGCCGGACTGGAGCAGTTGGGACATCTCGCCAGGTGAGATGCGCAGCCGCAACGAGTCTCCCTTGATTCGCAATTTCATCTTGCTTCCCCGTGAATCCGTGGCGAGACGCCAGTATTCCTCGCACACTCTGTGTGACTGGATGCTAACGAACGGCGGGGTCGCGGAGCAACTCGCCACTGATTCTGGCACGGGCGACGACTGTACGCGAGGGCGCAGGGTATCATGGCATCCATGCCGCCTTGTTTGATGCTTTTCAGGGCAATCATCTTCAGTGCGCTTTTCCTATTTCAACTGAACTCAGCGTGTACCCAGGAGACAGCGGCTTCGCGCTCCCCGATCGACGAACTCCATCGACGCTTCGACGCCGAATTGATTGCTCATGGAGTTGTCGGCGGCGGATTCACGTTGGTGCGGCAAGGCAAGCCGGCTGAGGCGTTCTTCGCCGGCGAGGCGAATCGCGAGACGCACGAGCGGGTCGATGCGGCAACAACCTATAACTGGGCATCGATCACCAAGACCATGACGGCGATCGCGATTCTGCAGTTGCGCGATCGGGGCAAGCTCTCGCTCGATGATCCAGCGGTGAAATATGTGCCGGAGTTGCGTCAGGTGCACGATGGGTTTGGATCGATCGATGCGGTCACGATTCGCGAATTGCTGACGCACAGCGCGGGGTTTCGCAATCCGACGTGGCCTTGGGACTGCGACGACGCGAAGGACTGCGATTGGCAGCCGTTTGAACCCACCAAGTGGGCGCAGGTGGCGGCGATGCTTCCCTATACGCACATTTCATTCAAGCCTGGCAGCAAGTGGAGCTATTCCAATCTTGGATACGTTTTTCTTGGGCAGGTTATCGAGCGCATCAGCGGCGATGACTTTGAAGTGTACGTCGACGAGAATATCTTGAAGCCACTGGGGATGACGGAGAGCTACTTCGATCGCGCTCCGTACTTTCTTGAGAGCCATGTGGCGGCAAGCTATCTGCGGGCGGGTGACAAACTTACGCCGCAGCCGGTGAACTTTGACACGGGCATTACCACTTCGAACAGCGGATTGAAAGCGCCGATCACGGATATGGAAAAGTACGCGCGCTTCCTGATCGGCGCTCCGGGTAACGAGCGGTATGAGGAGGTGCTGAAGGGGAGTTCCCTGGAAGAGGCGTGGACGGGCGTGCTGCCGGCCAAGCAAGAGGGGCAGCCCGCGACACCGTACACGTCCGGGTCGCACGGATCGCCGCCGCAGATGGGGTTGGGATTCTTCGTCCTGAACGTGGACGGACATCGCTACGTTTATCACGACGGTGACCAGGGCGGGTTTTCGGCGGAGTTGATTGTGGATACTGGAGGCAAGTGCGCAGCCATGCTGGTGGTGAATACGACGGACACCGGTGCTCAGGCAGCGACCGAAGCGACGCACGCGGTTTCGAATACAGAGCCCGATCCGCGAAGCGATCTTCGGCTGGCGATACGGGCCACTCTGATCGATTCTTTTTTTGCGGCGTATGCCGGCGGGAAATGAATCGAACTATTTCGAATCGCTGCTGTTGCCGATGTCCATGGAAGGCGAGATGGGATTGCCCTCGTCGATCATGGATTCGATGCAGTCGCTGAGAATGCCTTTGGCGTCGAGGATGAAGTCGATGGCGTCGCGACCTGCACCGTAGCCACCACGGTTGGGGGTAATGTAATGTGCTGCGGCCTTCACTTGCTCACGGGCGTTGGCAACCGCGATCGCAAACCCGCACTGGCGCATGACGGGAAGATCGATGACATCGTCGCCGACGTATGCAATTTCGTCAAGGGTCACGTTTTCTTTCTCCATGATTTCGCGAATCGGCTTCATCTTGAAGGCCTGGCCCATGTAGACATATTCGATCTTGAGATCGCGCATGCGGGTTGTTACAGTCTCGCTGATGCGCTTGGTGATGACGCCGCACTTGATGCCGCCGATGCGGGCAAGCGAGATGCCGGCTCCGTCATGCGCGCTGTAACCTTTGGCTTCCATCATGGTGTCGGATTGGATACCGAATCCGGCGCCGCCGTCGTTGCCGGGGAACTGATGCTGTGGCGGCTGAGAAGCTCCCTCTTTTGCGGGTGCGGGAACGAGCCAGATGGTGCCGTCGGTGAGGACGCCGTCTACGTCGAAAATAATGATCTTGATGCGGCGCGCGCGTTCGGTCGCGGTTTTCGTCATAATGCAATTCTAAGACGAGAGGCGGGGCTGGTTTTGCGAGAATGGTGGTAATGGATCGAGATGAAGCATCGGCGCCGACCGAGCTTGCTCCCGAGGATTATTACCTCGAGGGCGAGACAATTGTGTTCACGGCAGCCTACCACCTGAAGCGCGGAAATTGTTGCGGATCGGGGTGCCGGCATTGCCCTTACGAGCACCGGAAAGTGCCCACTGCGACAGACGATCAGCGGCCCGATGCCGCCGAGCCGGGCGCAGGCTGAGGCGTTGCGGGCGCGGTGGGTTCGCGCACCAGCAGTGCGAAACGCGGGAAGGCGAAGCTGCCGCCGACATCATCAATTACATTCAATTGGCAAATGTAGGGACCGGGCTTGAGGGCTCCGAGCGGTACATCGAGTTCGATAGAGACGGCGTCACGGCCTTCCACGTTGATGGCGGTGGCCTTGACGACCGGCGTTTCGTACACCTTGGTTGAACCCTGAATAAGTTCGAGGCTGCTGAGCAAGTTGATGCCGGGCTTGGTGCCTTTGGGCTGCTTGTCGGCCAGCTTTTCGCGCGTGGGCGCGTAGATTTCGTACAGCAGAAAAAGATGCTGGTCCTGACGGAATACGTGGCTGATGTTGGGCACGTATTGCTGGCCATTGCGCACCAGCGGGCTCTGCTCCTTGCTTGGCTGGCGGGTGGAGGCGAGCAAGATGGAACTCATCTTGAGCGGCGCCTTCTTCATTTCAGGGAGCGTGATGTCGGCCTCGAACGATCCCATGCGGCCAGTTTGATTCTCGCGCACGACAAATTTGAGGTGATACTTGCCCGGGGGCAGGTTGAAGCTGGTGGTGTACTGGATATTTTTCTGGCGCGCCTGCTGCGTTGCATCCAGATTGAGCTTGACGGTTTCGCGGGCGCGGCCGATGGGGCGCTTCACTTCGTCAATGACCGTGCCGATGATGTCGAGGGTGGCCTTGTCTTTGTCGCCGCCTTTGACGAAGGGAATCTGCGAGCCGGGCACGATGAGCGAGACGGGGACGTAGAAGCGATTTTCGTCAAGCCGGAAGTACATGGCGTCGAGATAGACAGCCACATCGGTCGCGGGCAAATCGCTTGCTAGCTGCTCGTCGAGATCGCGCTCGCGGTCTTCCTTGCCCGAGTGTGCGAAGTCGGCGGGCGCGTAGTAGCCGGGACGATACTCGAGCTTGATGCCGGGACGATTGATCTTGATGGTGAGCTTGCGGTACTTGCCATCGCGCGTTGCGTTGGCGGAGTGGAAGCCGATGGCGTAGTAGGCGGAGGTGTCGCGCTGCACCTGCGCGAAAGCCGGCGCAAAATCATTGGAATCGAAGAATGCCTTGCCGCCTGTATCGGAACTGAGCGTTGCCATCACTTCCTGCGTGGCAAAGTTCTCATTCATGTTGTTCTGCAGCGCGCCTCCGTTGTAGGCACCCTGGCCGCGCAGGCTGCCGGTGGACGCATCACCGAGCGGCGATACAGCCTGCAAGCCTCGGGTATCGACGCTGTAGATGGCGAGATTAGCGCGCACAGCGGCGTTAATGGCGGTGCGAAGCGAAGCCTGATTTTCGATGCCGTCGCGCGAGATGCCTCCCGAAAAGTAGAGCAGGGATTTCTTCTCGCTGATTTTCTCGAGGGATTTGGCAATGGCGCGCAAGGCAAAGAGTTCGCGGTCCGTGTTGAGGTCGTTGTACTCGCTCTCGTCGGGCGTGTAGCCGGTGGTGTCTTCCGCTTGATTCGAAGTCGAGGTGGAGCCCTGCGCAAATCCCTGGCCTTGAGTGCCGTTGTAGACGCCGACTTCGTGAACGAGCGCGTCCTTGTCGGCGGTAAAGTCCTGGTCGACTTTGAGCGTATCGCCGAGCGAGACGAGAGCGACCAAGTCGGCGGGCTGCATCTTCTTTTTCAGAAAATCCTTCGCTGCATCAACACTGCGATCGAGATCTTCAGGCTGCATTGAAGCGAGATCGAAGAACATTACGATGAGGCGATGATTGCGGAGGTCTTCAGGCTTCGCGACCGCGACTGCCTTGCTGCCAGGGCCCGTGGTCCCCGCGGCGAGTCCGCTGATCGTGGCTTCATTGAGCGGGGTGGCCTTGTCGACGCTCTGAAAATCGAAACTGGCGATCTCCTGCTTCTTTCCGTTTTCGAGGACCGTGAAGTCGGTCTGCTTCAGGTCGTGCACCAGTTCGCCGGTCTTGGTGTCGCGGGCAACAACGTTAGTGAGGACGAGTTCTGCATTGACCTTTAGCACGAACCCGGACTGCTGCGCGTTCTGGTCGGAAGAGGGCTTGGGTGCATCCTGTGCGCGGAGCGGCGCAACGGGCGCAACGAGGGACAAGGCCACGAAGATTGCGATCGTTTTGTCTGTCCAGCGGAACATCAAAAATCCTTTTCCCGATTCGAACTAGAACCGGAAACGCGCGTTGAACTGGAACGAGCGCATGTTGGCGACGGAGCTTACCTGGCCAAAGTTGGAACTGCGCTGCGACTCGAGGCCTGAATAGAGGGTGGTGTACACGCCACTGTATTGCACGGTGTTGAAGACGTTGTCGGCCGTGGCGCGAAGCTCTATGCTGCGTGTGTCGCCAAACTGAATGGTCTTGGAGAGCGACATGCTATTGGATACTGTGCCGGGCCCGGTGATGGAGTTGCGCGATGCCGTACCGTAGAGGCCGGCGGGTTGCGTGAAGGCCGCGGTGTTGAACCATTGCTTCAACGAGCCGCCGCCCGCGGCGAGCGATACGCCGGGCACACGGTCGGGACGCAATGTGCCAGTAGTGCCGCGCGCTACATCAGAAATGCTGGCCTGATAAGTGGGCGTGAGCGGTGTACCGGTAGCGAAGGTGAAATTGCCGGAGACCGAAAAGCCTTCGAAGATGTGCGACGGCCGTCCGGTGGTGAGCCAGAACTTGTCTTTGCCGAAGGGAAGTTCATAGATGTAGTTGCCGCTGACTTTGTGGCGCTGATCGAATGTGGAATTGCCCTCGTCGGCAGCGATGTCCAGCCAGTTTTGGGCGACGATGCTCGAAGTGCCGCCGACCGAGCCGGCATCGTCGATGGAGTGCGAGTACTGGTAATTTGCGCCGAGCGAAATGCCGCTGGACATGCGCTTGTTGACGCGCAGCGTGCCCGCATTGAAGCGCGAGAACGCACCGTATTCCTCGAAGAAGAACGGGATGTTTGCGTGATCGGTGTTGGGGCTGCTTGGCACGGCGCGCGGCGCGATCTTCACATCGAGGTTGCTTCCGCGAGAGCCGTTATAGCCCACATTCATTACGATGCCCCAGGGCAGCGTCTTCTGCACATCAAGGTTGAATGCCTGCACGTAAGGCAGGTGGTAGTGCGGATTGACGGCGTAATTGCCGATGGCATTGGGCGCGGGAAATCCATTGGCGAGCGAGTAGCAGGCGACCTGCGGATTGGGGCAGGTGGTAGTGGCCTCGTTGGTCTGCTGGTTGGCGAAGGGCGGCTGGTGGGCCATCGTGTTGGCAAAAGTGGAGTACTGGCTGACCGTGTAATTGATGCCGTAGCCACCGCGGATCACGGTCTGTTTGGGCAGGCGTAGCGCGAAGCCAAGGCGCGGAGCGATTGCGTACGGATAGGGCGAGACCAGCCCTCCAGGAAGCTTGCCGTAGTTGGGGCTGGTGGCACCGGCCTGGACTTGAGAGACGCTCGTGAATCCTTCGCTTGGATTGGTATCGACCATGGAGAGTCGGTTGTGTTTCTCCGTGTATGGCGCATAGAACTCGTAGCGAATGCCGTAGTTGAGCGTGAGCTTCGAGCTCGCGCGCCAGTCATCCTGCGCGTAGAGGTCGAATACGTTGTCGCGCAAGTAGCTTTTGTTTATTGAGGAATTGATGGAGGATTCCTGCGCCTCGCCAAGCAGGAAGTCTCCGAGAGAAGAGCCCGTGTAGAGGCCGGTGAAGTAGAAGGTGCCGGTGGCATTGCTGCCGCCAAGGAAGTCGCGATGCACGCGGCGATAGTCGCCGCCGAAGCGGAAGTTGTGCTTGCCATGGATCCAGGCGAGCGTCTCGGAGAGCGAAATGGTTTGCCCGATGGAGAAGCTTGGTTGCGCCTGGTTAATACCGGTGAAGCTGGAAAGCACCACGCTTGGCAGGCCGTAGTTGAGAGGGCTTGCATTGAGCGCGCTGCCGCCGGGGCCGAGAATGCCCACCTGCGTGGCGATGTCATTGGCGCTGGTGAAGAAGTTGGTGGTGTGGGAGTTGGAGCGGTTCCAGTTGGCGTTGAAGATGCTGGTGAGCTTGCCCTTGCCCAGCGTGTACCCGGCTTGGACGGAGTCAGAGTCCGAAGCAGTTTTGCCGCCGAGAGCCGGGACGATGTTTACATTGTCAGAGGCGGAGTGCGACCAGTTGTAATTGACGTTAATGCTTTGGCGCAGTCCCGGCTGCGTTTGTTGCGCGTTTCGCCCGGACCGGCCACCGCCAGCACCACTGCCCATGCCGAAGTTCGAAGCGTTGGCGCCGAAGCTGCGCATGTAACGCACGCCGCCCTGCGTGGAGTTGGATTGCTGCGTGGTGAGGAGGTGGAAGTTCTGCGTATCGCCGGGCAGGTTTGGCTCGGGAATGTAATTGAGAAGCGCTACGGCCTGCGGCACCGGCGAGATGGGCGTTGCAAGGCCGGGAATATTTCCAGCGCGCTCAGCGAGTGTAGGCACGGTGGCGTATTGGTCCAGGGGGTTGGAGTTGCGCGAGCCTGAGATATTCAGGAACACAGAATCTTTGCCGCTGGGTTTGGTGACGCCGGGAATGAATGGCGCTCCCATGAGGGTGAGACCAAAGCGATTGGTTCCCGATGCGGGCTGCTGCTGGGATTGTCCGCGCAGACTGAATGGTTCCGCATTGAGCGCGGAGTTGCTGCCGGACCAGAAGACGGCTCCGTGGGGCTGGCTGGGGTTGAAGTTACGGAAGTTTCCGAAGCCACCACCGCCGCCGGGGCCGCCGCCGCCGAACATGGGACCGCCTCCACCAAAGCCACCACCGCCAAATCCGCCACCACCGCCGAAGAGGCCTCCCCCCGGGCCGCCGCCCTGCCCGCCAAATTGCGAGCGCATGGTTTCCATCATGTCGCGCAGGCGGTCCATATCGACGCCGGCCATGGGGCTGACGGAGCCGGCCTGGCCCGAGATGGCTACCGAGTCGCCGCTGAAGTCGGAATTGCCGGCAGCGGAAGGAAGTACGGCTCCACTTCCGGACCCGCCTGACGCCGACCCGCCAGCGGCGATGTCTCCTGTGACTGTGCTCAGCAAGCTCAGGTTTTGCGGGCCGTTGGCTGCAAGCTGGCGAATGGCCTGTGCCATTTGATTCTGCTGTCCTTCCTGCTGCTTCTCCTGTGCGGCGGCGCGCGACGCCAGCATCAGGTCGAAGTTGACGGGCTGGTCATGGCTCGTCGCGTTGAGCAATGCCTCCCCTGATCCTTGCGCGAAAGCCGCGAACTGGGTGCGGAGAACGTAGCGTCCGTTTTGAGGAATCTCCATGGACCAAGCGCCGGTAATATCGGTGGTCGTGGCGTAGCGCTTACCCGTCAACGTGTTCTGCGCGGTCACGGTGACGCCGGGCAGCGGAATATTTCCACTCTTCACTGTGCCGTGGAGTTTGCCGCCGATTACGGTGTCGGGAGAAGGTACCGGGGCAGTGGGCGGCTGCGGGATGGCTTGTTCCGGCTGACTGGCTGAGGGTGCGTTTTGCTGAGTCGGAGGGACCTGCGAAGTCGCGGCAAGGGTCATGCCCATGCACAACAGCATCGACAGTATCCCCAGCCTGGCCCTTCGCAGCATTGTCGCTCCCGGCCTCTTCGCGCCCGTACTCAAAGAGACGCAGCCGGAGCCGCCAAGGTTTACGACCGCAGCTGAAGGGTCCGTCGTAAACTCGGGCCATGCACCCTATCGATGACCGCGGCTGCGACGTCCAGTTAGTTGAGCTGACCGACACTTCACCGCCAGAATTGCTGACGCACGGGCGCGAACTTTTGCTCGAATATGGGCGGTTCGTCATAAGTCAGCCGGCGGCTGCACGGTTCTGCTTTGGCACGCTCGAGTCGGAAGCCAGGCGGCTGCCGCTGAGCTTTCAGGAGCAGGGCGGCGGGGCGCTTGTCGGACTGGTGAATGGAAGGCCCGCCGGCTTCGTTGCGTGGCGATTGGCGCCTGGACACTTAGCGGAAAATTCGTGGGAGTTGAAGCGGCTATGGGTTCGCCCGGAGGGACGCGGAACCGGGTTGGGGCGCGCGTTGACCCAGGCCGTTCTCGACAAGGCCATGACTGCCGGGCGAAACGCCGTGTATCTCGACACTGTGCCCAGTGACATGGCGGCCGCGCATCGCCTGTACCTTGCGATGGGTTTTGTGCCCTGTGTTGCGTATGGTGACAACCCCATTGAAGAGGTGGAGTATCTTGTGAAGCGTTTCTAATCCGCGCGCGCCTCCAGATAGTCTCAACAAGGATTTTGTCAGTTGGATTCTGGTTTCAGCATGAAAAGAACCCGCAATGAAATTCATGTGAATTGCGTTGTGTGCTGTGGTGTTGCTGCTGGTCTTGCTTGGAATCAAGGCGAACGCGCAACAGGAGGCCAGTTTCCAAAGCGGCGATGGGAGGCGCACGGCGCGCTTTATCTTCCCCTAGACCTCGGCCCGCATGAGCAAGTTCTTTCATGGAAGCCTGAATCGGTGTTTCGAATTTTCACACAGTTGAGTAACACTTTCGTTGCAAATTGGTAATTATCTTGTTGCGCTTCGGAAACCTGTATGTTAACTCTTATGTCAACATACAAAACTTAGTCGGCGGGCTCGTTGAGCCGCCGCGAATAGGACTCCCCGTGATGAAGATTGGTACCACGATCCGTACGCACCGCCTCCACAAGGGGCTGTCGCAAGGTGACATAGAAAAAAAGACTGGCCTGCTCCGTTGTTACCTGTCGCGCGTTGAGAACGGTCACACCGTTCCGTCGCTCGACACCTTATCCAAGATCGCGCTGGCACTTGAACTGCCCATCTCGCAGTTTTTTGCAGATGACGCTCTTGGCAAGCACGTGGAAACACACAAGCTATCTGATGAGGAATTGAAGTTCCTTACCCAGATACGGCGCTACTCTACCAATTTGAATGAGAGCGACCGCAAGCTATTGTTGGCCATGGTAAGGAAGTTTGCAGCGACGGCAACGCGATAAAGCTGAATCGATCCGGTGGGTAAGTTAGTCTCGATCGATCAAGAAGGCGGCTTCTTCAGGGAGAGCTATGTCCTTCGGTCGGGCATTGCTTCCGTTGAGTTGCTTCAGTGAGCGACTGCGGATTGAGTTGGAAATTCCTGCTCACTACACGTCGTTGCCAAGATGGAAGATGGGCTCGACACCCTTGCCGCCAGAGAGCAGCGCCTGCTCTTCGTGTGGATCAAGCGGCTTGTAGTTCTGCGCAACGTCCATTGCGAGGCGGAAATATTTTTCGTCGCCCGGCGGAAGTGCAGCCGTGATGGGGTGACCGAGCGTCCAGCGCAGACCAAGTGCGGCTTCGTCAGGATAACCAGCGGGCTGATACCAGCATTTCGGCTCGGGATGATTCTGCTTTTGCTCCGCCGCCCACGTGGTTTTGGCCATGCCCTTCAGCGCCAGGATTCCCATTTGCTTTTCCTGTGCTCGCTTGAGAATCTGCGGGCCGAAGTTTGCTTGCGAAAACAAGACCCAGTTCACCGGGAAAAGCACGGTGTCGAAGTTATAGCGATCGAGCGCGGCCAGCGCGGTCTCCACAGAGTGTACTGAGAATCCGATGTAGCGGATCTTGCCTTCTTTCTTCGCCGCCTCCATGGTCTCCATCGCGCCGCCAGGGCCCAGCACCCGGTCCAGTTCCGTCATCTTGGTGAGCGCGTGGAATTGGTAAAGATCCACGTGATCGGTCTTCAGCAGGCGCAGGGATTCCTCGAGCTGCTTGCGGCTGTCGTCCTTCATGCGGCCTTCGGTCTTGCAGGCTAGAAAACAATTCTTGCGATAGGGCGCGAGCGCGGCCCCCAGACGCTCCTGCGCGTTGCCGTAGCTTGGTGCCACATCAAAGTAATTGATGCCGCGATCGACGGCTTCGGCAACGATGTTAGAGGCGGTGCCCGTTTCTTCGTTCATCACCACGATACCGCCGAAGCCGATGATGGAAAGCCGCTCGCCGGTCTTGCCGAGGGTGCGCCGGGCGATGGGCTGCGCTGGAGTTTTCGCGCCGTGAAGCTGGTTGGCTGACGCAACGGTGGCTGCCGTGATGGCGGCTTGCTTAAGGAAAGCGCGGCGTTCCATGGGGGACTCCCTTCTGATTGAGAGCGAACTCAAAGACGGGCGAGCCGCTTATGCGAGTCATTGTTGCACAGACTTGGCATTGCGGGCAGGGCGCCTAGCGCGGGGGTTGTTGCGCGAGGAAAAAACCGAATAGCGACAGCACCCCCGTCACAATTCCGACGGCGACGCGAAGGCGCAGGTTGAAGGTGTTCCGCGACGATCCTATGCGCGGGATCATTGGCGCGGCGAAGAGCAGGCCGCAAGCAAATCCACCCACATGAGCCATGTTGTCGACGCCCATGCCAACTCCCATGGCGCTGGTGCCCACGTTTATTGAGAAGCCGATTACCAGGTTGATGGCAGCGAAGTAGATAACCGAACGGCGCAGCTTCTTCAACTCGTCCGGAGGAACCGGCAGGCGATCCGACTTGAGCAAGACAATAAGCGCGCCCGCGATTCCGAAAATAGCACCTGAAGCGCCGACGCCCACGTGCCCGACCAATCCGACCGCGCCGCCATCCAGGTTGTGAAACTTGAACCAGTTGTAGCAGATCGACAGGAGATTTCCCGCCGCACCGGTAAGCAGGTAAACAGCCACCACGCCAAAGGTGCCCATGAGCGGTTCGGCCAGCATGCCCAGGTTCCACAGGCACCACATATTTAGCGCCAGGTGCAAAATGCCGCCGTGAATGAACATCGCAGCGACAATTCGCCACCAATGGTTGTAGTAAAGCACTAACCCGGCGTTATCGGCCCCCCAAATCAGCAACTTTTCCAAACTCGGTTTGATCGGGTTCGTACCAGTAAAAACCATCAGCACATAAACCGCGCAATTGATCCCCATTAACCCATAGGTGGCAGGCGCGGCGCCAAAGCGGCGGCGGGAGCGTTTCGGCGGTGGAGGTGGAGCGACTGTGTAGCCGCCGCCGTTATAGCTCGGCATCGGGTAGCCGTTGGAGACAGACCCGGGAGGCAGAATCTCCGGAACAGGTCCTTGTCCAGGCGAGGTTGGGGGCGTACTTCCCATACCCTTCTACTGTAATTGATTACCGCATCAGGACGGGGTAATGGGAGTCACATTGGGCCGGGCTTGGGGATGTAGTCTGGAGCTTGGCTTGCGGGTCGCCGGTTGGATTCACAAGACGGCGATGGGAGCAGCTGCTAAGGAGAGATAGTGAGCGCGGAAAAGAAGATTCGGCGGGCCCTGCTGAGCGTGACGGATAAGACGGGCCTGGTGGAGTTTGCGCAGGCGCTGGCGGGCTTCGGGGTGGAATTGGTCTCGACAGGCGGGACGGCACGTGCTCTGCGCGAGGCCGGCCTGTCCGTGAAGGACATCAGCGATCTGACCGGTTTTCCGGAGATGCTGGACGGCCGCGTCAAGACGCTGCACCCCAAGGTGCACGGTGGGCTGCTCTACATTCGCGGCAACGCGGATCACGAGGCTGCCGTGGCCGCGCATGGCATTGAGCCCATCGACATGGTAGTTGTGAATCTCTATGCCTTCGAAAAGACCGCCGCTCAGCCGGGCGTCGCCATCGGCCACCTCATTGAGAACATCGACATTGGCGGGCCTTCAATGGTTCGCTCCGCGGCCAAGAATTTTGAGGATGTGGCGATTGTGACGCGGGTGGCTGACTATTCCGCACTTGTTGAGGAGATGAAAGCGTGCGGCGGATCACTTGGCCGCGAGACCCGCTGGCGGCTGGCAAAGCAAGCGTTCGCTACGACCGCCGCTTACGATTCCGCCATCGCCGGCACCCTGGAGCGGATTGCGGAAGCGCCCGCGCCCGAGAAGCCGGCGGCACCTGAATTAGATGCCTTCCCGACGACGCTGCGGATTAACTTCGGGCTGGCGCAATCGTTACGCTATGGGGAAAATCCCCACCAGCGGGCGGCGCTTTACGCTGACGGTTTCGGCCTGGGCGTTGCTGGTGCTAAACAGTTGCAGGGCAAAGAGTTGAGCTTTAACAATCTGGTGGACTTGGACGCCTGCTGGGAGCTGGCCCAGGAGCTGAAGCCAAGCGAGTCAGATCTGCCGGCGGTGGCCATCATCAAGCACACCAACCCCTGCGGAGCAGCAACCGGAGCCACGGTACTCGAAGCCTACCGGAAGGCTCTTGAGTGCGATCCGGTTTCGGCGTTCGGTGGCGTCATCGGCATCAACCAGACTGTCGACGGCGAGGCAGCAGAGGAGATCGCCAAGCTGTTCGTCGAAGCCATTGCAGCGCCCGGATTTACCCCTGAGGCTCGCGAGCGATTTGCAGCGAAGAAAAACCTGCGGCTGGTCGAAATCCACTCCGCGCCGTCGAAGCCAGTCTTGAAGCAGGTTTCTGGCGGGCTATTGCTACAGGATGCAGACACCGGCAAAGTGACCGAATCAGAGCTGAAGGTGGTCACCTGGCGCCCCCCGTCCGCCGCGGAATTGCGCAGCCTGATCTTCGCCTGGCGAGTGTGCAAGCATGTGAAATCAAACGCGATAGTCTACGCGCGCGACGGGCAGACAGTGGGCATCGGGGCCGGACAGATGAGCCGGGTGGACGCCGCCCGATTCGGCGCCATGAAGGCAGTTCTGCCGCTTCAGGGCACCGTCGCCGCTTCAGACGCCTTCTTCCCCTTCCCGGACGGTCTCGAGGCGGTTGCCCAGGCCGGGGCCACGGCGGTCATCCAGCCGGGCGGCTCGGTAAAGGATCAAGACGTGATCGCAGCGGCCGATAAGCTTGGTATTGCCATGGTGCTTACGGGAATTCGCCACTTCCGCCATTGATTGGGCCGGGTAAGATGCAGCCCGGCGGCGTTCGTTCCCGAAATGTGCTCTATCTCACTCTTCCTTGCCTTTCGTCAGCCCAAATTGGCAAAAAAGGCTCATTCTGGAATCGATCGTACTAATTGGCGCGTAGAATCGTCTTTAATGACAGGCGCCTACATAGTTGGCTGCCTGAGCAGCCGTTGGGCCCTGCCTTTTGGGATACATTTCCCCACGCCGCGACTGCCGAGGCCTGAATGTCTAGATTGAACATGATGAATCGAAACCGTTTGTCTCTTCTTTGGATGCCGCTCGCAACCGCCCTTTTGGTGGTCCCGCCGATCAGCGCCGTTGCCCAAACCCCCGAAAAGCCTCCGGTCGCAGACTCCGGTTCCGCCGCTGCCACACCCGCGACAACGGACACGACGCAGCCCAACCGCGCACAGGCCTACTATCATGCCGCGTTGGCTGCCCTCTACGAGGAGCAGGCTGTGAACACGGGGAAACCCGAGTTCGTGCAGCACGCCATCGACGAATATAAATATGCCCTCAATGCGGACCCAGGCTCGGCGGAGCTGCACGGCGGCTTGGCCGATCTCTACTTCAGGACGGGTCGCGCCCGCGAGGCGGAAGCTACGGCCCGGGAATTGCTGAAATCGCATCCCGAGGATGTGGCCGCACACAAGCTCCTGGGACGGATTTATCTGCGCCAACTCGGCGAACAGCAGAACTCCGTTTCTTCGGCGTCACCTTCCGGCAATACGCTCGATCAGGCCATCACTGAGTTCGAGAAAATTGTTTCGCTGCTGCCAAAGAGCGTGGAAGACCACATGGTGCTGGGGCAGCTCTACACGGTGAAGCACCAGGCAGCCAAGGCGGAAGCGCAGTTCAAGTTGGCACAGGATATCGAGCCGGAGTCGGAAGAAGTGGTGCTAAACCTGGCCCGCGTCTACGCCGAGTCCAGCGATCTTGACCACGCCGCAAAGGTGATTGAAGCGGTTCCTGAAGCCGACCGTACCGGCCGTATGGAATTCACCCTGGGCGCGACCTATGACCAGTTGAAGCGTCCCAAGGATGCGATTGCCGCCTACAAGCGAGCTGCCGATTTGCAGCCGGGCGACGTACCTACCATGAATGCACTCGGGCAGGCCCTGCTCAACGACGGCCAGCTTGAGGCCGCGCTGAAGAATTACAAATCACTTTCCCAAGCCGATCCCGACGATGCCGGCGCGTTGATTCACATTGCTGAAATCCAGCGCCGCATGAGCAAATACGAAGACGCGCTCACCACCATCCGCAAAGCCCGTAAGAAGGACCCCGAGAATCTGGAAGCCGGCTACAACGAAGGCCTGCTGCTTGACGTGCTGGGCCACTATGACGAGGCCGCTTCCACTTACGACAAGATGGTGGACCAGACCTCCCATGCCAATGGCGCCTATACTTCCGAGGAAAAGAATAATCGCGGCATCTTCCTTGAACGCCTTGGCGCTGTGTATCACGAGCAGAACAAGGTGGACGAGGCCATCGCCACCTATCAGAAGATGATTGAAATGGGCGGCGACGCTGCAACCCGCGGCTATCAGCTCGAAGTGGATACTTACAACGACGCGCGCATGTTTGAAAAGGCGGTCGAAATCTCCCGCAAGGCAGTTGCGGCTAACGCCGACGATCGCGAACTGAAGCTGATGCTGGCCGGCGAACTTGTGGATGAGGGCAAGACCGACGATGGCCTGAACATGGCCAAATCCTTGCTCGACAACTCCGACAAGGATCGCCCTGTCCATTTCGCGCTGGGTAACATGTACACCCGTCTGCGCCGCTGGAAGGAAGCTGACGACGCCCTTTCCAAGGCGACTCCCATGACCGCCAAAAAGGAAGACAAGATCTATTTGCTATTCCTGAAGGGAGCGCTTGCAGACCGCCAGAAGCACACCGACCAGGCCGAAGCGTTCTTCCGCCAGGCGCTGGAAATTGACCCGAATAACGCGATGACCCTCAACTATATGGGCTACATGTTCGCGGACAAGGGCCTCCGCCTTCCTGAAGCGTTGAAGCTGGTTCGCAAGGCTGTCGAGCAGGAGCCGATGAACGGCGCCTATCTCGATTCGCTTGGCTGGGTCTACTTCAAGATGGGTGAGTTCGAGATGTCGGAAGAGAATCTTCGCCAGGCTGCGGAGCGCGATCAGACCGATCCAACGGTTCACGATCATCTCGGCGATCTGTACGAGAAGACAGGCCGCATCCGCCTCGCCGCTGCCCAATGGGAGCTCTCCCTGACCGAATTCCAGAAAACCCCGGCAACCGACATGGAGCCCGGTGACGTGGCCAAAGTCCAGCACAAGCTGGAAGGTGCCCACGTGAAGCTGGCTAAGCAGGAGAATGCTTCCGGCGCCCCGACTTCCAAGCCCTAGTTGCTTCGCACCCATTCAAACGAAAGGCCCGCATCCCGATGAAGGGGTGCGGGCTTTTCGTTTTCTGGCAATGACTTGCTGGTTGGAATTACTTGCTGCCCGCAGCTGCTGAAGACAGGTAGAAGTCCACGTTATTCTTGTCCACCAGCAACGTGCCCGTGTCGACAAACATTGGGTAGGGCGAGAACGAGTCCACGCCGAAGTCCTTGTCCATGTGCGCCGGCGGCGCGTGGAATACCTCGTCGAGTGCCTTCAATCCGACGAAGCCCATGGTGTAGGGCTTCTGGGCAATCGTTGAATCGATGGAACCTCCTTTAATGCCGTCGAGCGTGTCCTGGTTCACGTCAAATGCCACTAGCAGCCGGTCCGTAGCATTGGCCCGCTTGATCGCATCAGAAACCATCTTGCCTGATGCCGAATCGAGGCACACGAATCCGTCGATCTTCTTAGCGCCGGTCTGCCCGAGCAGTTCCTGGGACTTGTCGAAGGCCATCCGCGCGTCGCCCTTGATGTCGATGACCTCAACGATGTTGATTTGCGAATTGCCCAGTGCATCCCTGAAGCCCTTCAGACGATCCTCCGTGTTGGGCTGTCCGGTGATTGTGAACACGATGAGGTTGCCTTTATTCTTGAGTTTCTCAACCACACGCTTTCCGCTCAGGTGGCCTGCGTCCAGGTTATTGGTGCCGATAAAGAAGAGCCTGTGGCTGGCCGCCGCATCGGAGTCAATCGTAATGACCGGCACGCCAGCCTGCACCGCGGCATCGATGCCCGGCTGCAGGATTGCCGCGTCCGCCACCGAGATCAGGATGCCGGCCGGCTTGGCCGCGACCGCCTGATTCAGAGCGGCAAGCTCCGCCTGGGCATCGTAGCCGTCAGGACCCACCACCTTGGACGTTACCTTGTATTGAGCCGCCGCATGGCTGAATCCGTCCGCTGCTGTTTTCCAATACGGAAGCGCTGAATTGGCGCTCACCATGTAGTAGGTTTCTTTGAGGGAGTGCCGCTCGCACCCACAAACCGCCAGTGCGGTTACAAGTCCCACCCAGGCCACTGCTGAATTCCTCGTCATATGCTCCTCCGGTCCAGTCATGAAATGCAAGCGGGGCCGCAGAGATCAAGCGAGACCGGCCCCGGAAATTCGGCAGGATTATCAACCTCTACCCGACGAGTTGTCCATCCTAAACCATTTGGCGAATTTATACGGGCTTAGAGCGCTCCACACCGGTGACCACCGACACGTCCATTTTTCCATGCTGCCTAAGCATGCTCTGCAGGAGCGCCCGCACCCGGCGTTGCGGTATAACCAGACTTGCATGGCCAGCTACGCAAACACCACTCTGAAGGTACCAATCGCCGTTCCGCAGGCAGGCGAGCTTACCCGTCGCGCATACGCCGAGCCGCCTCATGCCTACCGTGCGCCATTCGCTCGCGACGGAGCTCGCGTGCTTCACGCCAAGGCGTTTCGCCGCCTGGCCGGCAAAACCCAGGTGTTTACCCAGTTGCCAGGAGAGCATTCGGGCGATCACTTCCGAAGTCGCTTGACGCACACGCTCGAGGTGACGCAGATCGCGCGAACGCTGGCCACCGCGCTGGGCTTGAATGTGGAACTGGCCGAGGCGCTGGCCCTGGTCCACGACATCGGACACCCCCCTTTTGGTCACGCCGGGGAAAAGGCTCTCGATCATGCCCTCAAGGCAAACGGTCTTGGCTTCGATCATAATCTGCACGCATTGCGCATCGTTACCTGGTTTGAAGAACGCTACGCCGCGTTTCGGGGGCTCAATCTCACCCTCGCCGTGCGAGAAGGCATCATCAAGCACTCGCGCGACTACGCTCCGGCTGAGCACCCCGAGCTGGCTGAATATCTTCTCGATCAGAGGCCGCCTATCGAGGCGCAACTTATCGACCTTGCCGACGAGATCGCGTACCTGACAGCCGACCTCGACGACGGCCTCGACTCCGGAGTCCTCACGCTGGAACAGGTGCGCGCCGGGGTGCCGCTGTTCCGCGGGTTCCACGATACCGTTCTGTTGAAGTACCCCAATGCAGGCGTGCGGCTCACCATAAGCGAAACGCTCCGGCTCGTCCTGAATGCGCTCGTGACCGACCTTTTGCGCGATGTGCATGCGCGGGTCGCGGGGTTGGGAATCGCCACCCTCGACGATGTGCGCCGCACGCCGGGCCGAATCGTGGCATTGAGTGAATCGATGGAAGCCCAGCGCGCGATTGCGAAGAACTTTCTCTACCTGAATCTGTATAACTCGGCTGGCATGGAAGAAGTGCATCGCCACGCAGAAACAGTGGTGGAGAGCCTATTCGCGCTCTTGATGGCCGACCCGACCCTGCTGCCGGAGGATCACCGCGCGCTGATCCCATCAGAAGGCTTGGCGCGCACCGTGACGGACTACATCGCAGGCATGACGGACAGTTTTATCGAGCAGATGTGGGTGCGGCTGCAGAGGGCCTGAAGTATGAAATCAAGAAGCTACTTGGTGGGCAGGAATTCAATCCGGGCCAGGTCTTCGACAGCCTTGAAACCGTAATCAGCCGTGACAAGCACGTGCTCCGAAGACCGCATGGCAAGATCGAGCGCAAAGGCATCCGCGTAGGAGATCTTTCGATCCACCTTTAGGTGTGCTGCTCGAACCGCCTGCTCTCCGCTTGCGGGAACGATCTCGACTTCTGTTGGCAACAAGGCGCTCAGGATTCCAATCTCTTTATGGGCTCCTTGGTGCACTCGGACTCGGCCGGCCACTTCACCCCATTGAACGGCGGAGATTAAGATTTGAGCTCTGCCGGTAACCCCTGCCTTGAGAATCTCTCCCATTCGTTCGGAACCAGCCTCATTGTCGGCGAATCTCAAAACTGCGGAAGAGTCCAGCGTGTAGACAATCATCAATACCTACCAGCCCTCTTCCCTCAACTCGCGCTCACGCTCAAGTCGCCGGTCTTCAAGCAGGGAATCGGTCATGGACGGCCCTCCCGCGGTGATGCCACGCGCCGCATCGATCATGCGCAACTTCGCCGCGATTGAATCTGGCACAAGGACCAGCTTTGGGCCTTCTTCAATGAATTTCACTCTGGTCCCCGCTTCAATCCCAAACTTCTGGCGGATCTCCGCCGGAATCACCAGTTGCCCTTTGCTGCTGACGCGCGTGTATGCCGGTTTCATGTCTTACATATTAGCATAAGTAAGCCATCATAGGTAAGTAAGACATTTCTAAGAGTAAGCCGAGCCTTCATGCGCCTTACTGTACCGTCCCCTGCGGCCTTAGCCGACGCAAGTCCAGTGCGCATTCCACCGCATTCTGCGCGTAGAGCCGCAGATTGTCCGAGGCAGCCCACAGCCAGAAGCGCGTCGTCTGGGCCGGGTTGCGGCCTTCCTTAAAAGGACGCAGGCGTACCAGCACGTCGTTCTGCCCAGTCGCAGCCAAGTTCGAGGGCGAATCAGTGTCTTCAAGCACCAGGTCGATGCGGGAGCCGCTCAGCGCCTCTTCGAGCACGGTGATGTCGACCGCCCGCTCCAGTTCGACAACAATCGAGAATATGTGGCCGTGAAAAACCGGTGCAGCAATGGCTTGGAGCGCGATGGCTGGCCAGCGCCCGCCACCCAGCGCTTCATAGTGGCGGCGAATGCGGGCCTCCAGGCTCTGCAGGCTGAATTGCGCAGCCTCGCCCAGCCCGGAGAGCAGGTTGAATGTGGCCTGGGCGTCGTAAATGGCGCGGGGAAGGTCCTGGAAGCTCAGCAGGTTAACAGTCTGCTGATGCAGTTCGTCCATGGCTCCACGACCAAATTCGCTGGCGGGCGCCATCACCGTCGCCGCCGCGAATCGAACCGGCGCAACGTCCTGCACGCGCTCCAGCAACAGTGAAAGCGCAAGAGCGGCAGGGTGGGCAGGAACCACCGCCGGGGTGAACAGGTCGGCCGTGCCTGGGCCGGAACCCAGCCAGGGCGCACGCACCAGGACACCCGGCTCCTGATCGAGCGCGCCGGAAAGGTCCAGGACCGTCGAGCCTGCACGCAGAGCATCCTTCCAGTGGCGTCGAGTCAAGGTCTCCGAGCCGCAAAAGAAGCTGAAGTCCACCTTCTCAAAAGAGTCTGACAAGATTGGTTGCACAAACGTGATCTCGTCGCCAACCTGGTCGAGTTGGCCTTGCGCGTCAGTGTCGTCGAGCAGCGTAAACGTGGCTTCCGCCAAAGGCGACTCGGAGATAACGTCCTTGAGTTCCTTGCCCAAAAGGCTCGACGCGCCGGCAATTGCGATCTTGTACACGAAAGTCCTTAGAGGATTGGTTGTGAGGGTTTGACGGGGTCAGAGGATTCAAGATCAGTGCCCGGCTTGCGCCTCCGCCGGCGCTGCCAGGAATAGGCGGCCCGCGCCCAGATGCCTGAGAACATGTACACCAGCGCCGCCGCGAACAGCACACCCTGTGAGAACCGGACGACGGCAAACAGAATGATGGCAAGAAAAAGAAGCGTCTGAGAACGGTGACGGCGAGAGAAGTTGATTTCCTTGCCAGACCAGAATCGCCAGGTGCTTACCATGAGGAACCCGCAGGTTCCTACCAGTCCCAGCCAAATGACGGCAATCCACCATGCCTGGTTGGGATAACCGCCAAAGAAGTGCACCGTGGCGGCGAGAATGGCTGCCGCCGCCGGAATCGGCATCCCCACAAAGTACTTGCGATCGGGACGGCCCGGGTTCCGTGGCTGGGGGTTGTGGCTGATGTTGAAGCGCGCCAGACGCGATGCCCCGCCGATGAGGTAAAGGAAGCACAGAAAGCCGCCGACGTGGAGCAGGTCCTGGCGCAATTCGGGGTTTTTCGACATCGACTCGGGCAGAAAATGGAAGCACCAGATATAGGCGAGGAGGCTGGGTGCCACACCAAACGTAATTACGTCCGCCAGCGAATCCAGCTCCTTGCCAAACTCGCTGGTGGTGTTGGTCATGCGCGCAATGCGCCCGTCGAGCGAGTCGAAGGGAATGGCGAGCAGGATGGCCATCGCCGCCCAATCCAGGTGCGTATGGGCATCGGCATTTGCGCCGATTGCCGCGAACGTCTGGATGATTGCGAAGTAACCCGCACCAATGTTGCCCACCGTAAACAGCGACGGCAACAAATACATGCCTCGGCGCAGCCGGGCGCGTTTCTGGGCGGGGGTCAGGGGCACGCCGTTATTCACGGCGATCCCCATTTTCAGGGTCGGGAAGCACGCTGGCGCTGGCAGAGCGATTTCGGTGGCGGTCCGGGGTCACGCCGGCGCCCGCCATCATGACCGCAATCACGCTGGCGCCGCCTTTGACGCGCTGGCCGACCTTCACCTGAAACTCAGCTTCGGCCGGCAACACGACGTCAGTCCGCGAGCCGAATTTGATGAGGCCCACGCGTTGCCCGCGCTCCACGCGGTCGCCTGCCTTGAGATGAAATACGATTCGGCGCGCCAGCAATCCCGCAATTTGCTTGAAGGTGACTTCAATGCCCTCACCGTACATGGTCACGATGTTCCGCTCGTTGCTCTCGGCCGACTTGGGGTTCATGGCGTTCAGGTATTGGCCCTTGTAGTAGCGGACTTCGCGCAATTCGCCCGCAATGGGCGCGCGGTTCACATGCACGTCGAACACGCTCAGAAAGATGCTGATGCGCTTGCGGGGACCTTCAGGAGTGGAGATGGTGGTTGCCTCTGTAACAAGGCCGTCCGCAGGGGACACGATCAGACCAGGTTCCGAGGGAATGGGCCGCTCGGGATCCCGAAAAAACCACAGAAAGAAGGCAGCGAGGAGGACAGGGACGATAGCCCACGCCCAAGTACCCGTGGCCCATACAACCAGCGCAGCCACTGCAAGCAAGCTCAAACCGTAGATGTAACCGTCACGAACCATTGTCCCAACGATTATACGGTTTGAATGCGTGCGGAACGCAGGGTCGGCTCGCGCGGACCTGCAATTGCGCCGCTCCGCCCTTCGCTTTACCAGTGATCGACGACCCGGCTATCCCTACGCCATTACGACTGAACGGCGTTCCAGGGCGTAGATCAGATCCTTGGCGTGAAGTTTCAGTTTTTTCAACCGCACTTCTTCGAGCTGCTCGTCATCGGACAAGTAAGGTTTCTCAATCAGCTCTTCCAACCGCTGAGCGTAGCGACGGTGTTCGGCATGCAGACGGTTCAGTTCTTCGCTCAGCGGATCGTGAATCTCTTCCATAGGCGCCTCCCTGGGATTCGATATTAACCGGACATTAAGATATAGACCCACGGCTAAGGGGTCTGCAAGTGGAGGGACGCACGAAAGTTACGCGACCCTGTGGAATTTCGGACTCCATTGGCCGCAATTGTGATGCAAATCACTTATAATTCGCTATTTGCGCCAGGGCAATCTATTTTCGGGACAATGGGAGTAGGGCGCGCATTATCACTGCGTCCTCGCCGGTATCGGGATAGTATCCCTTCCTTCGTGAAAATGTGACAAAGGAATGGGCGCTGTAAAACGTCTGGGCGGGGAGGTTGGAGGAGCGAACTTCCAGAGTGATTTCGTTGACGTCGCGGGATACGAGTTCTCGAAGCAGGGCGGACAGGAGCGCGCTCCCTGCTTTGCAACGTTGAAATGGTTGAGAGATGGCGATGGTCTCTAACTCGGCCTGGGGAGAAACCAGAGAGGCGATTGTGAAGCCGATGACCACGCTGGAAATTTCAGCGACGAGAGCGATGCGCAGGGGAATTGCGACGGTGTCAAGTGCGGCCTCGTAGGCTGAGGGTGGCCAGTGCGGCGCTGCCTCGATGCTTGCGGCGATGGCCAAGACGGCGTCGAGGTCTGCGTCGGCCATCGGACGAACTTTCACTTCGCTCATGCGCGGTGGGCCGGAGTTGCTGATGGGTCGCCGAAGATCTCTGCGTCTGAGCGGCGGAGATAGTGGCCGTCCAGCAGCGCGATGTCGGCAAACTGGCGTATCCGGATACGAGGAATGGCCAGGCGGAGCGCGTCGGCGGCATTGGGAGCAGCCGTCGTCAGGAGATTTGCAGAGGGCCAGGCGGATCCGATCAACGCGCTTGCGCTTGGATCGCAAACTGCAATGTCTGGAGGGGGATTGAGGGAGGCAAGCTCGGCAGCACTGGCGAGCAATTCCCTTCCCTCGAGTCGGAGATAGACTTCGTGCCGGTGGGCATCGAGTGCCGCGTTTGCGATGCCGGCTTTCGATGCCACGACTTCAAGGCGCGACACGACAATTACGGGGATTCCCGCGCCATCCGCAAGGCCTTTCGTCGCGCCAAGCCCCACGCGGACGCCTGTGAAGCTGCCCGGACCGTTCACTGCGACGATGCAGAAAATCTGTGCCAACGCGACACTGTGTTGACTCAGAATTTCGCCTACCGCAGCGACAAGTGTGGCCGAATAGGTGCGTCCTTCAAGCTCGACCTGCGAGAGCACTTCGATTTCATCGCCGGTCAACTGCCCGAGGGCGACCGATCCCGCGGGGCCACATGTGTCGATGCCCAACACCAGCATGGAAGGCTCCGGCGTCGCTGAAGTTGAGCTGTTGGTCGTCACCTTATCAGGATGACACACGGCAAATCGGAGCTTCCAGTTCGCACGCACCCAGACGATTTCCGATAGTCTGAGAGCTGCACTTCCTACCATCATCTCTATACCGGCAATTAAGGAGCAGGCTTGGCGGCCGCGGCGGCGACTCTCAGCTTTCATGAAACATGGCGCCCGCGCGCTAATCCGTGGCTCATCGCCATCACGGTGACGCTGGCGACGTTTATGGAGGCGCTCGATACCTCGATTGCCAACGTGGCCATGCCACACATCGGCGGTTCGCTCTCCGCCAGCCGCGATGAGGCCACATGGGTGCTGACCAGCTACCTGGTAGCGAATGCCGTGGTGCTGCCCATCAGCGGCTGGATTGCCAACCGCATCGGACGCAAGCGCTTCTACATGAGTTGTGTCACGCTCTTTACGCTGACCTCGCTCATGTGCGGCCTGGCGCCTTCGCTCGGAGTTCTTGTGGTCTGCCGCGTGCTTCAGGGCGCTGCCGGCGGCGGCCTGCAGCCTAGCGAGCAGTCGATCCTCGCGGACACGTTTCCTCCGGAGAAGCGGAGCATGGCCTTTGCGGTGTACGGCATGGCAGTGGTGCTGGCGCCGGTGCTGGGACCCACAGTGGGCGGCTGGATTGTGGACAACTACAGCTGGCGCTGGATCTTCTTCATCAACATTCCGGTCGGCATTCTCTCGCTTTACCTGACTAACCGCGTGGTTGAAGATCCGCCCTATCTGGCGGCCATCCGCAAGAAGCGCGAGAGCATCGATTACTGGGGCCTTGGGCTGCTGGTAGTGACCATTGCCGCGCTGCAAACGATGCTCGACAAGGGCCAGGAGGAGGACTGGTTCAGCTCGCGCTTTATCACCACGTGCTTTGTCGTCTCGGCAATCGGCTTAAGCATCTTTGTCTGGCGGCAGCTTCACGTCGAACACCCTATTCTCGATTTGCGGCTCTTCAAGCGGCGCAACGTGAGCACCACCATGTTTGTGATGTTTATGGTGGGCGTATCGCTTTATTCGTCGACTGTTCTGATCCCGCAATTTTTGCAGGAGATCATGGGCTACTCCGCGGAACAGGCTGGCATGGCGGTTTCGTCGGGCGGGCTTGCCCTGATGTTTCTGTTCCCGGTGGCAGGAGCGCTAGCGCCCAAGTTTGATCCGCGATGGCTGGTTGCGATGGGTTTCAGCGTCACGACGTTCGGACTGTTTCGCATGACGGGCCTGAGCTTGAACACGAGCTTTGGCACGGCCGTGAGCTGGCGCGTGGTGATCGCGCTGGGCCTGCCGTTCTTATTTATTCCGATTAATACGCTGTGTTACGCGGGCATCCCGCAGGAGAAGTACAACGAGGTGAGCGGCCTTTCCGCTCTGATGCGCAACCTGGGCGGGAGCGTGGGGATCAGCTTTGTGATCACTCTGCTGGCGCGCCTGACACAAAAGCACATGGCCATGCTGGGAGCGCATACCGCGCCGGGCAATGGACCTTTCGAGGCCACTCGCCAGGGACTTGCGGGTGCGATGCACCATCAAATGGGCGGCTCGGCCGGCGATGCGATGTACCGGGCGGGTGCACAGATTTATGGGATGGCGCAGTTGCAGGCGCGGCTGCTGTCATATGTCGATGCGACCTGGGTGATGGTGGCGTTGACGGCGATTTTGATTCCGCTGCCGTTTTTGATGAAACGGCCGGCGAAGGCAGGCAAGGTGGTTGTGGGGCATTAACGCCGGCATTCGTCGAATTGAAGAGATGCGCGATATCAGCGCAGAGGGCATACTTCAGGGGCTAAAGCCCAACCCGTCAAACGATCTCACAATGTCAGGGCTAAAGCCCTGACCTACCAGCCGTGCCTTCTTTCAGCAATCGCAGAATTTCCTGCTGTTGAGTTTTTGCCTCTGGTGAGCCGGAGCCGCCACGGCCCGTATTCAGCGTGGCGAGGAGCATGGGCGTGGAGCCGTTCTTGTTAGTGCAGGCGGGGTCGGCGCCAAGATCGAGCAGCGTGCGGACGGCGCCTGCGCAGCGTGTTCTTACCGCGATGTGCAGCGGAGTCACGCCACGTTTGCTGGTTGCGTTTGGATCGGCACCGGCATCGACAAGGCAGGTGATGGTGGCAGCCTGAGCGCTCGGATTCCAACGGTGCGAGCCCGGACCACCGGCGGCAGCAGCATGCAGCGGTTCGTCTCCGAAGCGATTGCGAGCGCGCACGTTTGCGCCTGAGGCGATTAGTTGACGGGCGATTTCGGGCTGGTAGGCCGCGGCAGCAAAATGCAGCGCGGTGTCGCCTGCCACGATGTAGCGCATAACGGCGTCTATGAACGATCCCTTCGCGGCAGCCCGTGTTGCGCCGCTCTGGAACGATGCCGTAGCCAGGAGGGGCGCGGAAGTGAGCAGCTGGCTGACGGCTAGAGAGTCGCCAGCGACGATGGTCGTCACCAACGCGCGAAGAGGCCGATCCGAATCTAAACTCGTCTCGACCATGCAATCCTCCGAGCGACGCAATGCTCAGGTAGCGACTAGACTGCGGCCAGCGCCTGCTCCAGGTCAGCTATGAGATCTTCCTTGTCTTCGAGGCCAATGGAGAGGCGGATGCGGCCCTCGGTAATGCCCATTTCTTCACGCTCTTGCGCGGAGACTGAACCGTGCGTGGTGGTAGCCGAGTGCGATGCGAGCGACTCGACGCCGCCGAGCGATTCCGCATTAAGGAAGATCTTGATGGCGCCGAGGAATTTGGCGGCGTTGGTACGCGTACCGATGTCGAAGCTCATCATGGAGCCGAAGCCCTTCTGCTGCTTGACGGCGAGAGCATGCTGCGGATGGCTCGCGAGGCCGGGGTACGCAAGCAGGTTGACCTTGGGGTGCTGCGAGAGGAACTCTGCGACGGCGCGGCCGTTCTCTTCGTGCTGCTTGATGCGGAGAGGCATGGTCTTGATGCCGCGCAGAACAAGGAAGCACTCAAATGGGGACATGATGCCGCCGGCGGCCTTCTGCACAAAGCTGAAGCGCTCCTTGTGCTCGGGTTTGGAACCGATGAGCGCGCCACCGATGCCGTCGGAGTGACCGTTGAGATATTTCGTGGTCGAGTGCATCACGATGTCGGCGCCGAGCGCGATGGGGCTTTGCAATGCGGGCGACATGAAGGTGTTGTCGACGCTGACTTCGGCGCCTTTGGCGTGCGCCACTTCACTGATGGCAGCGATATCGCTGAGGACCATGAGCGGGTTGCTCGGGGTTTCGATGTGTACGAGCTTCGTATTGGGCTTGATGGCCGCGGCAACCGCCTTGACGCAGGCCGTGTCGACGTACTCGATCTCGATGCCATAGTGGCTGACGATCTGATTGAAGAGGCGCGCGGTGCCGCCGTATACGTCCTTCGAGCAAATCAAATGATCGCCGGTGTGGAGCATGGCCACGAGGCCGGAGATGGCCGCCATGCCGCTGGTGAAGGCGTGGCCGCTGTGGCCGCCTTCGAGCGCGGCGAGGGCTGTTTCAAGCCGGTCGCGCGTGGGATTGCCGGCGCGGGAGTAGTCCCAGCCGCGGTCTGTTCCCACGCCGGTTAACTCAAATGTCGAGGAAAGATAGAGCGGCACATTGATCGCTCCCGTGAGGGGATCGGGATGCTGGCCGGCGTGCACGGCAAGGGTCGAGTATCTGTACTGGGACATGAAGGATGAAGGCTCCTGGCAGATGGCTTCTAGGTAATAGCTTATCGTGCCGAGGCCCGATCAGCCGCCGATCGGCAGAGTCAAAAGGACAGTCTTCTTTGTGAAATGGCCCAAGGAGATTGTTACGCGGAGGGGGTTGAAGCCGCGAGCCCTCAGTTCCAGATGGTGCGAGGTCCCCGACTTTGCTCGAGGGAAGCTGAATCGCCCATTCGGATCTGTCTCGACTGTTGCGAGAACGTGGCTGAAAGTCTGATCGCGCTCCTCCACCGTCGCGCCAGCTACAGGCACTCCATCCGGCCCGAGCACGACTCCTGAGAGTGTCCTGGCATGAAAGGGCTTCTCGATTTCCACTGTCTCGACCACAGCCAGGCTTTTTGCGAGGACCACAAGCAGTAGCGGAATAACGAAAAACAGCCGCCAACAAAGTCTCAAGTTGGCACCTCGATTACGGTTTTGCTTCGAGTATACCGACGGACGTTCGATGTTCCCGGTCCGCGATCGACCCCGCGCCTAAGATTCTCTACTAAGCCGCCTTCTTCGGCGCCTGGGTGAGCAGGTTCTTGATAGAGTCGGCACCGAAGCCGAGCGCGATCACGGCGATGGTTCCGGCGAGAAAGTCGAGTTTGCGCAGTTGATCAATTGCGCCCGCTTCGATGCCGGCGAGAGCCACGCCGAACGCGAGGCCGAAGCGGACGATTTCGACCCATGCGCGCGACCGGCCCTGGCGCTTGCGGGGGTCAAGCTTGATCTGCTCATGAATCTTGGCGGAGACGGAAACCTCGTCCAGTTTCTGCACGGTTAGCAAAATCCGGGTAGTGAAACCGCGCTTTTGCCGCTTGCGTTTTTGCTGCCATTTCTTCCACTGTTTTGAGAGCCAGGATCTTTCCTCCTTGTCATGTTTGGTGTGGTGTTGGTGGTCGGCGGACTTGTGCGTCGTTCCTTCGTCGGGTTGATCGCCATCCCATCCGAAGACGGTTTCGGGCTCGTTTCCAACGAAGTAGTGGCAGACCTTCGATCCCTCTTCGAACATGTCGCCAGGAAAGGTCCATCGGAAGCTGAGGCAGTTGAGGGCGGCGGCGTTTTTGAATCGTGGATTGTCGAACGACAAAGAAAAGTAGATAGGCAGGTAGGGCCTGGCACGTTGCGTGTCGAATACGATTCTAGCCACCGGCTTCTTGTCGACTTCGCGCTTCCAGATCGCCTCAATCACGTCTTCTTCGTAGACGTTCTCGCGCATCTCCTGCACCAGGATGCGGGCCTCACGCAGACATTTCCAGGAGAGGGTGCCGAGTTGCTCGATGAGCCGGCACTCGCGGGCCATTAAGCGCTCGCAGGCGTCTTTCCCTGCGTTGGGGCATTGGGGGGTCCCGCCCTTGGCAATGCAGGCGCGCACCATGGCGTAATCCAGGATGATATGACCGGCCGCGATGGCGTGGTCGATGGAGAAGAGCATGGGTGGAACAATGTTGGTGGGATCGTCGAATGCGAACCCGAAAAACCTGAAAATTCCGGGGAGGGCGGCCTGCAGATCGGGGTACAAGTCCTTGGGAAATACGGCGAGGCGCGTGGTCAGTTCCTTGAAGTTGGCCGCGACGCGCTTGGCCTGCTGTGCGCTATCGGCAAGCGCGTCCATCTCGCTGTCGGCCTTGGTGACTAGATTGTTGGCTTCAGCCAGAACATCGGCCGGGAGGTTGAATGAGTGAAGTTGCTCGCAGGCGGACTGCAGGACCTGGTCGACAACATCGGTTGCGGAAGGCGGCGCGGTGGCGGCGATGTCTTCAAATCGGTGGCTCAGTTCGTCGATTTGCTCGGCGATGGTGAGGCGCTTGTCGAGTCGGGCGATATCGATGGCGACGGCATCGATTTTTTCCGCGATGGAGAGCGAATACCAAGTGGCCTCCCTGAGGGCGAACTCGATTTTTTTGCGCTCTAGCCGCAACAGGACGCGGACATAGGAATCGACGCGATAGGTCACGCTGCTGGTGCGGTCTCCCAATGCGGCAAGCTGCTTTTCGTAAGCGATGCGCTTGAGCATGTTGGGGAGGATGGAATTGGCCAACAGGGACAGTATCCCCCCAAGAAGAAGGAAGCCCATAACGTAGAGGGCAAAGAGTGACTCCGTGACCTCCGGGCCAAGGCGATTCATGCGCAGGCTCACCGGGATGGGATGGAGGTCGAACAGCCGGACGTCAACTCCGGATAGGGTATGCGGCCTCAGCACCAACATGCCGGTCTTGCTTTGGGGACGGAAGAAATCGATGGGAGAATAAACTTCCTCGCTAGGCTTGAATACGATGCGAGACTCACCACCGGGTGGAAGGGTGGTGATGCCCTTTCCTTCCTCCGTGCCGCCAAGCACGAACCGCCAGTCAAGAGCGAGATAGTCCTTGCTGCTGTTCTTGAGAGCGATGACTACGGATCGATCGTAGGTAAATTCGAGCGGTTGATCGGAAGTGCCGTGACCTTCGAGCGCCACGTTGAGAGGTGTATCAACGGCGACCACGCGGAGCGGGCCAAGCGAATCGCCGCCGCTGAACAGCGGAGCTTCCGCGCTCATGGCGCCGGCCATGCCTGCGATCTCGATTGCGACGTCGACGGATTGGCCGGGTGCGAGGGTGGTTGGCAAGTCGCCGCCAGATTCGGAGACGAATTTCACCTTTGGCGTTTCAACTCTGGCGTGCGATGTTTCGTCGAGGAAGATGCCGACATCGAGTTTGAGGGGCTGAGCCGAAGATCCGGCATTGGTCAGCTTGAGCCGAGCGGCGCCAGTTCCGCTTCTGACCACGACCGGCTGAGACGCCACGAGCTTGATTTGAGCTTGCGCCGGGATGCCGGGCCCAAATAGGCCGAGCAATCCGGCAACTGCCGCAATCGATTTGTGTGCACGAAAAGTGCCAGGACGAGTGCCTTGCGTACCCATGCGGAGCCGCTCCTGTTCCGGATCGGGGGAGAACAGTCGATTGGAAGGTTTTTAATTTCCGCAGGGCTGGGAAGGAACTGCAAAGGGAACGCTGGTCGGCCGTTGAACGGCTCTTGAATCAACAAGATTGTACGCTGGGCGGCACGAAAATGGCACTATTCCTGCGGCGCGGTCGGTTTCTTCGTCTTACGCACCACGGGGAAGTAGCCTGTGCGGGTGCGGACGTTGAGCTTGCCCAGACCCTTGGACTCTGCGCTCACCTGGACTCGCCGAAAGCCAGGCTCGGTGCTCGGCTTGGTGGAGTGATAAACGATGGTGTATTGGCTGCGGATATCGCGCGCAACTTCGGCGGCAATCTGGTCAACCTGCTCGAGCGATTTTGGGAAGAATGCGATGCCGCCAGTTTCGGTGGAAAGCATCTCCATGGCGCGGCGGGCATGTCGCACTTCCGAGTGGCTCATCTCGTCACCAAAAAGCAGGCCGATGGAGTAGATGACCGGCCCGGAAAGTTGCTGCACGCGGCGGATGGTCTGCTCCAGGTTGAGCGTGGATGCATTGTCTTCGCCGTCGGTGATGAGCACCAGGACCTGCTTGGGTCGCTTGGCATCGATTGACAGCTTGTCTGCCGAGGCCACCACTGCGTCGTAAAGCGCAGTGCCGCCACGTGACTCAATGTGGCTCAAGCCTTCGCGCAGTTTGTTCACGTTTGAAGTGAACTCCTGGTCGATGAATGCTTCGTCGGAGAAGTTCACGACGAAAGCTTCGTCCTGAGGATTCGAAGCAGCGATCAGGTCAAGGGCGCTCTTGTTGACCGCAGGGCGCTTCTTCGACATGGAACCGGAGTTATCGACCACCAATGCGATTGAAACCGGCAGGTCAGAATGCTGGAAGCTGATGATGGACTGCTTGACGCCGTCCTCAAAGACCTGAAAATCGTCTTTGGTGAGGGTCTGCACCAGGTGGCCCTTATCGTCGAGGATTGTGGCATTCAACACCACTTCTTCCACGTCGGTATGGAGTATGAACCCGCTGCCCTCCTTCTGCACGGTCTCACGTGAAGGCGCTGGGGCGTTTGCATCCGGCGACCGCACCGGATCGCGATCCACCGTGAGCGGAGGCGCTTGATCGGGGGCCGCCGGCTTGGTGGTCTGTTGCGCTGATAACGAAAGTGCCGCTCCGGCGAGAACGATCGCGAGGAGGGCGTTATTGCAATGGCGCATAGTAGCCGGTGCGTGCATGAACGGTAAGCGGCGGCAGCCCCTGAGGTGGATTCAACTTGACCTTAACTTTACGCCACTTGCCGTCGCGGCGCATCTCTTTGGGTGTATATCCGATCACGTATTGGTTGCGCAGCTCGGTTGAGATTTTCTCGGCAATGTCGCTCATTTCGCTCAGGTCGTCGACACGGAACATGCGGCCGCCTGTCTCCTCGCACAGTTCGTTGAGCAGGATGGGGCCGGAGCGCTCCTCGGGCGTGGCAGCATACGCATCGAAGATGCCGATCGAGTAAATCTCCACATCCGACTCGCGGACCTGGGAGCGAACTTCCCCCTCGGTGTAGCGGGAGCGATTGTCGCCGCCATCGGAGACCACCAGCAGGGCCTTGCGCTCGTGGCGTGCGTCCTTCATCTTTGACACACCGTAGTAGATGGCGTCGAGCAGCGCGGTGCGGTGTCCGCTGCGAACCGTGGCAAGGCGCGCCTGAATGTCCTCCACCGAGTTGGTGAAGTCTTCAATGAGTTCGGGTCGGTCATTAAAGCCGATCACAAAGAATTCATCCTGCGGATTGGCCGTTTTTACGAACTGCACAATCGACTCGCGCGCACGGATGAGTTTGGAGGTCATGGAGCCGCTCAGGTCGAAGATGATGCCGATTGATACCGGGGCATCTTCGCTGGCGAATGTCTTGATCTTCTGCTCCCCGTTGTTCTCGAAGACCTTGAAGTCCTCCTGCTCGAGGCCGGTCACGAGGCGGTTCATGGGATCGGTCACGGTGATGGGGACCAGGACCATGTCCACATTCATGCGGATCACGCTGCCCGGCCGCACCTTGCCGGCCGTATCCGCCGCGTTGAGGGCGGGCGCTTCAGTGCCCTTAGGTTCTCCAGGGGCGGTTGTGCTTGTGGAAGGTGGGGGCACGTGCACAGTGTTGAGCGGATCGTCCTGGGCTTTGGAAGCTTGGGTACAAAGGAGCGCAACGAAACTCAGCAGGCAAACAGCACCCGAGAATCGAGGGACACACGCGGTTTGATTGCGAGTCGAGGGTAAAATATCCGTCTTCATACCGCCGCACCGATAAGTAGTGAGTGATGGTAGCACGGCAGACGCGACACGCGCGTGAAGTTCATCCCACCGCTGTTATCTCTTGACAGGGCAACACCCTGGCCTATTGCGGCGCTGGGATACAATCGAGGCTGGATCCTAAGGCAGTTCTCTCGAAAAAAGAACGGAACCGGCGGAACTGCCGCCCTTTTCCCACGGAGCAAGTCTTTCCGCATGGCCAACATTTATCCCTTTCGAGCCTGGAGATATAACTCGGGCACTGTCCGGTTGGAGGCTGTTGTCACCCAACCTTATGACAAAATCTCCCCGGCCATGCAGCAGGCATACTACCAAAGCAGCCCATACAATCTGGTTCGCATTATCCTCGGGCTGCCTGAACTCTTCGATGCCGAACGCGGGGAAAGCGTGTACTCCCGCGCGGCCCGGGATTTCCAATCGTGGCGCGAACAGGGAGTCCTGGTCCAGGAGAAAACTCCCTGCGTGTTTGCTTATTCGCAGCGCTTCCAGGTACCGGGCTCCGATGCGGTAAAAGAACGCCGTGGTTTCATTGCCCTGGGAAAGCTGCACGACTACGCAGACGGAGTGGTCTTCCGTCATGAACAGACGCTTTCCAAGCCAAAAAGTGATCGACTCAATCTGCTAAAGGCGACGCGGGCGCACTTTGGCCAGATTTTCATGCTGTATTCCGACCCTGGCTGCAGCGTGGAACAGATTCTTTACGATGGCAACGGATCAGCGGACGCCGAAGTGACCGACGAGTATGGTGTGGTCCATCGCATCTGGCGCATCAGCGATCCTTCGGTTATCCGGTTGCTGGTGAGCACCATGGATGACAAAAAGCTGATTATTGCCGACGGCCACCACCGGTATGAAACCGCACTCGCCTATTCCAAGGAACACGGCCACGCCGAGGAGTGCAAAACGGAATCAAGCGTAAATCAGTTGCCGCACCCCGCTTTTCCTGAAGCGGCGGTGATGATGACGTTTGTGAACATGGATGCGGACGGGTTGGTGATTCTGCCGACTCATCGCGTGGTCCACAGCCTGCCTGGGTTCGATCCCGCGGCGTTTGCAGAGGCTG
>JANXQR010000233.1 GCA_025353435.1 Acidobacteriota bacterium
CATGTTCAACCAGCCGCTGAGTAACAGTTTGGCGGGAACAAAGGACCCGAGTAACGGGAACGACGCCTGCCCGATCGGCAAGAATGAACTGAGCGCCACAAGCGGATCGAACCCAACAACTTTCTCGACCGATCCCAATGCGACGGGCATCACCGGTATGATCGTGACCTGCCCGAAGTACGAATCAGACGGGATAACCTTGTCTCCGCTCGCGGGCCAGGCGGTTGTCGTCAACCTGATGCCCGGCCAATGGGCCGCAATTGCTTCGCCCGGGGCTGACCGCATCGCTCGAGGGGAAGAGTGGCTGCAGACCAATACTCTGGACGGCCAAAAGGGCCATGACGTCTTCACCAGAATCGGCGAGCCCAGTTACTTCCAGGAGTACGGCCCGGCGTCGTTCCACAACGTTATTGGTTTCGCTAACCCGGCGATCATCAACGATCGCCACCGGTACGTTTGCAACGGCACTGATCCCAACCTTCCCCCTCCAACTGGCGGATTCGTTTGCAATAACACAATCACCGGCAAAGTTACCGGGGAGCGTCTGAGCCGCCCACCGGACGAGAGACTGTTCAGCAGCAACTCGCACGATACTTTCTACTGGACCCAATGCTATGTGAGCTTCGGAGACCCGGACGGGGAAGACTTCGCATTTACCAAGTGCAACTCCGATGGCACGTTCACTCTCACGGGTCTTCCCCCGGGCGATTGGAGAGTCACAGTTTTCGACCAGTGGAATGATCTGCTGGTGGATGGCCTGTCAACGCCTGTGGGAATCGTTGGCGGAGGGCAGACCATTAATTTGGGAGACCTCTCCACGGTGCAGTGGCAGACCAACCTCTACACGCGGACCTTCATCGACGACAACAAGGATGGCCTCTCTCAGACTGACGAGGCGGGAATTCCATTCGCGAATGTTGCGATCCGGCTGCGCGACGGCCAAATCATGAACGGGTTGGTCACCGACTTCAATGGCACGGCCAATTTCAACGAGACGTTTCCATTGTTCAATTGGTACACGGTGGAGACCGACGTTACCCGTTACAAGAGTACGGGCACACACGCGGTGTATGACGTGGGTGGCCCCGCCGATGGAACACCGTCTTGCGGCGTAACCGGATATCCGCCTTGCGGCACATCCACAATCGGAAAAAACCTGGCCGGCACCGCAGAAGTCATCTCAGTGCCCACCAACCTTCGCGTCCCCGGCGCGGTCTATTGCGGATCGACAGCCACAGCGGATTGCCTTGGGAAATCGATTCAAAATGGCCCCTCCACCAGCGATGCGCCCAGCGCTTGCACAACCACTACCGGCACGCCTCCGGTAACAACCTGCTCGACGGTATTGTCCTCAGGGCGCATCGATCCGCCGTGGGTTGGAGTCGAGGGCTGGCAGGGCTTCCCCGGCCAGAACAGCTTCCTTGAGTTCGGCAAGGAACCTTACACCGCCGGAGAAAACGGCGGAATCAAGGGCCATGTCGTCTATGCGTCGACCCGTCCGTTTGACGATCCGATGATGCTGGTGCAAACACAGTGGGAGCCCCTGGTTCCTCACGTCACCATCAACCTTTATCAGGAAGGGCTTTCGTCCGACGGAGTCACTCCGACACTGACGCTGGTTGATCACACGCAAACCTCAAGCTTCGACGACTATGCGCAGGGCTTCCGGGCCGACGGCGTGACGCCCAACATGAATTGCCCCGGCCAGGGTGCGGACACCGGCGCAATTCCAGACCTGTTCTATTTCTCGCTGTACAACCAGCCGAACTACCTCAACTTTTACAGTTCCGAACACGGCGGTCCCGCATTGCCGTCGCTGCCGAGCAATTCCCAGTTCAAATGCTATGACGGCATGCACAACTGGAATCAGATCGAGCCTGCGCCCTACGACGGTATGTACAAATTCCCATCAGTAACTGCCGTGGATGCAAACGGCAAGCCCACTCCAACAGGGACGAATTGCTCGATTTGCACTCCTGACCCTGTTGCCGCGCCAGATCTTTACGCTGGCATCCCCATGCTGCCTGCGGGCAAATACGTGGTGGAAGTGGTTCTGCCTCAGGGCTTTGAACTTGTGAAGGAAGAGGACAAGAACATCCTCATCGGCGACAGCTTTGTTGCCCCGGTTACGCAGCAGTTTGGCGGGTTGGGCAACATCTTCATCATCCCCGACCAAGCCTCGGTGGCTTCTTCCCAGCAATATCCTGGCCCCGGTTACAACGCCAACAACCCACAGAATCCGACCGTCAGCCTGGGAACCTCGCCCTCAGAAAACATCGTTCCAGGATTTATTCCTGAGCCAACATGGCCGTGCGTAGGCGAGGCCCGCATTGTGCCCGACTTCATGAGCCTTTACCCGCAGGCGCACCAAGTCGCCCCATTTGCCGGTGCCACGCGCAACCTCTGCGACCGCAAGGAAGTCACTCTGGGCGACCAGATGGGTGCTATCGCCAAGTTCTACGTCTACACCTCCACGCACGTCGCCGGTAAGTTCACAGGAATCATCACTGACGACTACACCTCTGAATTCGATCCATTTTCTCCGCAGTTCGGTGAGAAGTTCTCTCCGCCGGATCTTCCTGTCTCGGTCAAGGACTGGGCAGGCAACGAAATCTCCCGCGTGTACGCCGATCATTGGGGCGCCTACGACGGCATGACTTACTCCACATGGGAAGTCAATCCGCCAAACCCGACCGGATATTCGCCGACCATGATGGTCATGTGCATGAACGATCCCGGACCGATTCCCGGACCGAATGGGACGATGATCACCGACCCACTGTTCACGCCTGGCTACAGCCAGTTCTGCTATGAACTGCCGTTCATGCCAGGAGCCACAACGTATCTGGATACACCAGTCGTGCCCACGTCGGGCTTCGCTGGCGCCGGATACAACAACGTTGACTGCGCCCTCCCGGATACCACGCCGGCAATCGCAGAAGTCGATGGCGATGGAGTTGGGCCCTACGTGAGCGCAGTCGGGCACACCCTCACCGTTACCGCTTTGGGCGATCAGATGGTGCCGAACTACGCCTACTCCGGCCCATCGGCTGCCGCTGCACCCTACAACCAGAAGTACATCAATCGCCACTATGGGTTTGGAACTACAGCGGGAACGGTGACCATCGGCGGAGTAGCCGCAACGGTCGGTGGTTGGAGTGACACTTCGCTCACGGTCACAGCGCCAACCGGCGTGCCTAACTGCACCGTCCAGCAACAGGCGCAATATGGCGGCTCGACCGCGCAGTGCGGCCAGCTTGTCATCACATCGGCCAATGGCAAACAGTCCATCGACACAGTCAACGTCACAATTGGCGGCAAGGCTCCGACTCATATCGCCGCCTCGGCTTCGATCCAGACTGCAATTGACGCAGCCAAACCGGGCGATCTGCTTATCATCGACCCGACTTGCACCACGACTACGAGCGGTGTCTCAACCCAGGCTGCTTGCACAACCATCGGCGCCGTAAAGACCAACGCAACGCATGCTGAGCTGTTGCTGATGTGGAAGCCCGTCCGCCTGCAAGGCGTAGGCGCGGCCTCCAGTGTCATCAACGCAACCACGCACCCCGCCGGCAAACTCGACTCCTGGCGCCAGCGTGTCGTCTGCCTCTTCGGCTTGACCTTGCAGGGTACGCCGATCACGAAGACCAGCGCCTTTGATCCCTCCGGGGCCGTCGCATGCGGTGGCACCCCAGCGGATCCATGGACCGCCTTTACCCCGACTGCGGCCACCGCCACAGGGATTGTGAACGCACAGGTCGATCCGTTGCCGCTCGAAGCAATCGTCGGGTGGGACGCCACGCAAAACGGCAACCTGGCGCAGTTGCTCCAGGAGCCATCTCTGATGGGTGCGCTTGAAGGAGCTGGCATTACGGTTCTGAGCAAGGGCGTCAACTTCCCCTCGCCGCTGAACGCGCCTGCAGCGGGAGGCACATTGGGTGCGTTCCCCACCGGAACCACTCTGCTGACCGGGCCCGTGAGCCAATCCGGCTCATACGCAAACGGCACGGGCGATGCCAACAAGCTCTGCCATACGAGCACTAAGACCACAACCAACCCGTTCCCGAGCAACTTCATGTGCAATCCATCGAGCATCGATGGCGTGGGCATCACACAGAGTTCGCAGGGTGGCGGCGGCATTTACGTGCACGGCTGGGCGCACAACCTGCAGATCGCCAACAACCGGATCTACAGCAACGCGGGCACGCTCTCCGGCGGCATCAACATCGGTCAGGGTGAATTTGCACCGTCTTATCTCCAAGGCAGCACCACCAACTCACCGCCGGGATCGTGCATCAGTTCCCAGAACGAAAGCATCCCGAACGGTGGTCAACAGCCGTATTGCAACAACCTGAATGTCAATGTCCACAACAACGACATCTCGTTGAACTCGTCCACCGGTGACGAACTGTTCTCCGGTACGCCCGCAGGCGCAGGCGCAGTCAGCTTCTGCACCGGCTCCGACTACTACAAGTTCAACTACAACTGGGTATGCGGCAACCTGAGCAGCGGCGACGGCGGCGGCGTGGGTCACCTTGGAGTCAGCTTCAACGGTGACATCGAGCACAACTCGATCATCTTCAACCAGAGCCTCAACCCGACAGTTCCCGCCAACGGCGGCGGCCTGTTGATCATGGGCACACCCGACGTTGACACCACCTGCGGTGGAACAACTGACCAGGACTGCCTGGATCCTGCCGCTCTCCGCACTCCAAGCGACGGCGTCGGCCCCAACCTGGTCGTCAACGCCAACCTCATCATGGGTAACGCCGCGGAATCCGGCAGCGGCGGCGGCATTCGTCTCCAGAGTGTGAACGGCGGCGACGTGCTTGCCTTCCCGAACGCTCCCAACAACTGGTGGTCGCCCGCGATTACCAACAACATCATCGCGGACAACGTTGCCGGCTGGGATGGTGCAG
>JANXQR010000287.1 GCA_025353435.1 Acidobacteriota bacterium
TGCTTTCTTGAAAATGATTCGGCAAACGGCTCCCATCATCTATCGCGACTTTGGATCGACCCTGGCGCATTCTGGCCTCGGAATGGAAGCCGAGCTGATGGAGTCTCTCTACGAAAGGCTTCCCATATCCGACTTTTCAAAATTGGTATTGTGTTCGAATGCGGAAGGGCTCTCTGTCGCCAGCCTGGGCGATATCGGATGGAGCGATTTGGGAGACCTGCGGAGGCTCATCACCACCTTGTTTGAGACCGGAATGGAGAATCCCTGGATCTCATGCGTTTGGCAACTAACCTTGGCCCATCTTCGGAAGTTAACTCTGGCCCACTTGCAGAAGCCTGATGGGCCATTGTGGTGTTGAGGAGATTCGATGGGGCGGGGCTGGAGCGTAGCGGAAGCCCGGCAGCGTAGGGGCGACGATTGCCTACGCTTGCATGGTGCGCGGTGTGGGTAAGCACATCAGCCTGTTTGACGTAGCAAAGACAAAAGTGGAGGCCGAGGTACTGGACCTGAACCACGGGCTGATGTTTGTGCCGATGGCAAAGGTAGACGGTTCCGATGACTTGAACGTGCTTGAGCGGTCCGACGTAGTCGTGGTAACCGCAGGCGCAAAGCAGAAGCCGGGGCAGACGCGCGTTGAACTGGCCGAGACAAATACCGCGATCTGCCGCAAGCTGATACCCGGCCTGCTGCGCGTCGCGCCGCATGCGACGTTGCTGATGGTAACCAACCCTGTGGACGTGCTCACCTACGTAGCTCTGAAACTCAGCGGACTGGAAAGTCGACGGGTTCTGGGAAGCGGCACGGTGCTGGATAGCTCTCGCTTCCGGTTCCTCATTGCCCAGCGTTGTGCAGTTGCGGTGCAGAACGTGCATGCCTACATTGCCGGTGAACATGGCGAAAGCGAGATTCCTTTGTGGTCGAGCGCGAGCATCGGCAATGTTCCGGTGCAGGGCTGGCACATGCCTGGCCATGGAGTGCTCAGCACGCTGGAGGAGCAAGAGATCTTCGAGAGCGTGCGCACGGCGGCTTACAAGATCATTCAGGGCAAGGGCGCGACGAACTACGCGGTGGGCTTGGCGGTGGCAACAATTCTAGAAGCGATCCTATGGAACGAGGGGCGCGTGCTGCCGGTGAGTTCCTTGCTGACTGATTATCGTGGCATTAGCAACGTGTGCCTCTCGGTGCCGTCGATTGTGGGTCTCCGGGGCGTAGAGGGTTTGTTGCCTGTGCCGATGAATGCGGCCGAGGAGGCCGGATTGCGTGCGAGCGCTGAGGCCATCCAGCACGTGCTACATACGCTGGGTTTCTAAGGACAGCAAGGAATCAGTTAAATGCGCACTTTTCGGTGCCTGGTTCAACTGATTCATCAACCTCCACTGGCGGGCGTGAGCACATCTGTGTTACTCGCCAAGAGTACGAACGCAGATGCGTTGCTACAGCGACTTTTGCCACAGCTCCAAGAAAGTGTGAATATTCGGATCGAATCGATGAGCGTCACTGGTTTTCGGCCAATTGTCACTCTCTGCTGCGATTCGGCGGTCTTCGACAGAAGGAAACGCAGAAAGTCCGCCGGCCTCACGGGAATTATTTGCTTGACAAAGAACTGATTACGATTGCTCCTTCATCTGAACCAACAACATGCGAAGCCCTGTTTTCGCAGAGATCGCGTGGGACAGCATTGGAGGCATGTACGCGAAGGAACCTGCCCCTGCTTGGACTTTGTCCGTGCCTAACTGCAGCTCGGCTTCGCCCTCCAGAAAATAGAGAACGGCAGGCGTTGGAGCTGAATGTGCTGAGAGTTCCTCGCCCGCTGCGAAGCCGAACAAGGTCACGTTGACCTTTTCGTCTTTGTACAGAACGCGGCTCAGGATGCCCTTTTCTGGAAGTGTGAATTCCTGTTGCAGATTTGCGAAGAATGTATAGTCCATGTGGTGCTCCTTGGTTTCACTTGTTTTCTGCGGCAGTTCCCCACGGCGTCCTTGTAGTAGTAGAACCATCAAAGACGCCGCATGGATGTTGGCATATCCGGTCAGCGACCTGCGAGTGCGACGGTGCGTTCTTCATTACTTTCGTGCAACCAAACGCCCGGTCCGCCCTGCGCTTCCTTGCTGTATGAGTGCCCGGTGAGCAAACCAAGTACGAACCAGGCGAATAGCGCTGCTCCAATCGCGAACAGGATGTCTCCAGGGACTCTCATCCAACGCAGAGTCTGCATGGAATTGGATTGCATGAACTCCGAGGAACGCGCGTACCATGTGCCATGTTCAATGGATGCCCATGCCTGCAGCAGTCCCACCGGAAGCATGCTGAAGATCACCATGAAGATCAAGCCAAGGTTCAGAGACCAGAAAGAGAGCTTCAATGGCGTCTCCTTCCATTTGTGACCTGGTTTCAGCGCCCGTAGGCAAAACAGCGTGAGACCGAGCCCTAACATTCCATACATCCCGAACAGGGCTGTGTGACCGTGGACCGGAGTAAGGTTGAGTCCCTGCACGTAATAGAGCGAGATTGGTGGGTTGATGAGGAAGCCGAATAGACCTGCTCCCACAAGATTCCAAAACGCAACTGCGACGAAGAAGTAGATGGGCCATTTGTAATTGGCGATCCACTGGGACTTCTTTGTCGGTTGCGCAAGGCGAATGTTTTCCCAGGCTTCATAGCCAATCAGCGTGAGCGGCACCACTTCAAATGCACTGAAGATTGCTCCCAGGCCAATGACTGCGGGCGTTGCACCGGCGAAGTACAGGTGATGGAAGGTGCCGATGATTCCGCCGGACAGGAAGATGGTAGTCGAGAAGAGCGCAGCCTTGGTTGCGGTGCGAATTTCGATCAGCTTGAGCCGCGTGAAGAGGAAGCCAATCACGACAGTGGCGAACACTTCAAAGAAGCCTTCAACCCAGAGATGAACTACCCACCAGCGCCAGTATTCAGCAGTAACGAGATGGCTGCGCTGACCGTACATCAGTCCGGCTGAATAAAAGAGCGGGATAGCAATGCTGGAGATGAGGAACAGGATGAGAAGCGAGCGGTCTTCGCTTTTGCGAACGAGAGCCGGCTTCAAAGCTGCGACCATAAGGACAAGCCAGAGAACCAGTCCGATGAAGAGAAGTATTTGCCAGAAGCGGCCGAGGTCGACGTATTCATAACCCTGGCTGCCGAACCAGAACCACATGTTGCCGAGCCGCTGCTGGATTCCCAGCCACTCGCCCGCGAGTGACCCGCCGACAACGAGGATGAGCGCGCCGAAGAGTGCGTTGACGCCAAGCCGCTGATACTTTGGCTCGTGACCGCTGACGGCGGGGCCAACATAAAGGCCTGTGGCCAACCATGACGTTGCGATCCAGAAGATGGCTAGCTGCAGATGCCATGTGCGCGTGACAGCGTAGGGCAGATATTTTGCGAGCGGGAATCCGAAGAAGGACAGCCCCTCAACGCCGTAGTGAGCGGTCAAGACGCCCATCAAGATTTGAACGCCCCAGAGGATGATCACCACATAGAAATACTTCAACGTCGCGCGTTGCGATGGGGTGGGTTTGAAGGCCAGGAATGGATCTTTTTCCGGGTAGGGCCCATGAACGAGTTCCTTCTCTTGCGACGCGTACCACCAGACAAGGCCGCCTATTCCCGCTAACAAGCCGACGAAACTCAGCACGCTCCAGAGGACTGCACCGGACGTTGGTACGTTGCCAATCAGGGGCTCATGCGGCCAATTATTTGTGTAGGTCGTCTCAGACCCAGGTCGATCCGTGCTGCAAGCCCACGAAGTCCACCAGAAGAATGCGGCAAGTTGATGCTGCTTTACTGCGTTGGTTAATGCACCGCTCGGAATGGCATATGCTGATCTGCCGGTCGCAAAGACGTCGGTGTAGTAAGCCCGAAGCTGCTCAAACGCTGCAACCCGGTCGGCACTCAGCGTAACGCGATTGTGCGAGGCGTCGTACGTGTTGGTCCGCATTTCGCGAATCAGGCGCGCCTTGAAGATGGCCTGTTGGTCCGGCCCGAGAGCCTCAAAATTCACCGCCCCAGCTCTGACAGCCCATGTGTTCAGCAGAATCTCCGATTCCCGATGCAGCCAATCCGCGCTCCAATCGGGTGCGACATAAGCGCCGTGGCCCCATACCGTGCCGATTTCCTGTCCGCCGATGGACTGCCACACTCCCTGCCCGTCCGTGATGGAACTCCCAGTGAAGAGAAGCTGCCCGTCAGTGTTGTACACGTCGGGGATGGGAGGAGCTTCGCTGATCATCTTCCTGCCGACTCCCCCGAGCACGGCGAAAGATCCAATGATGACGATGGCCAGTGCCACCCAATAACGCTTGTAAGACATGATTCTCCCTCACTTAATTAGGGCGAAAATGGTGCGAAATGCTCCAGAACGCGCCGAGACCCGGGCAGGTAACCCTCATAAAACCGAAGAAGGGATGCTGCAAAGGTCATTGAAAGTCCCTGTTGAAGCAGTTGCACTGAGGCAACAATAGCGTTCAGTGAATAGGGAAAGCAGGGACTTAGGTCACTACCCGGCGGAATTCGTTCAAAAAATACCGAGATTCATCATCCCAGCAAGAAACGATGCATGGTGTGATTCAAATCTCACTATGACAAGCAGGACCGTTCGTTCTTTCCGGGATTTCATGTGGTTTTGTGCACTGGGCTCCAGCTCTCTGTCATAAAGGCGTTGCGGCCCAGTAAGAAGGTGAGCAAAAGGTTCGAAGCAAATAGAAGCACTCCACCCAATTCCAACATCCCTGAGACAGGTAGCACCTTCCATGCGAACGAGACCAGACCCTCATAGGCGAGAGGCTCAGAGGAAACACGTAGCAGGCATCCTGTCTGGAGAAACAGCAGGCTAAGAAGCATCAGACGTTTGCTGAAGATAGCCTGAATTCCGGAGAAGTGAGGCAGGATGCGCGGCCCAATTGCGAACGCCATCGTCGCTGCAAATCCGACTGTAAGCGCATGACGCGAGGCGCCCCAGATGCCGCCGTGCACATCGGAAAATGCGGCCCATACACTCATCAATCCGGCCACGATCAGCCAAGCATAAGCGAGGCGGATGAAGGTCGGAAATCTTGGATGGATACCCTGAGTTTTTGCGCGCCCATGGGGCCGTTCTGCAAAGCGAAGTGCAAAGCCGATCGTAAGAGCGCTAAAGGCGAATAGGACCGTTGCGGGCTTGGGCCATCCTACGACGCCGAAGAGAACGCCCGCCAAATCCATGCATAAGGCTGTCCGAAACCAACGGACATTGGGCTTCGAGATCGCGAGAAAGGTCGGCAGCCATCGCGCCGAGAATCCCCAAACTACCGGCACGACAAATCCCCATCCAAGCACTACGAGATATTTCTGGTCCAGCAAGTGCGGAAAGGACCGAAGGCCGCCCTGCATAGACAATCGAACGCACTCGACAAAATTGAAAATCACAGCGGATGCCAGACCCGCAGTTCCAATCAGGACTGAAACCATCCAGAGCTCCATTGGAGGCTTCGCTCGATTTCCTTGAGTTGATGCCGGCAGCTTATGGTGTGAGGCTGCGTAGAGAAACAGAATGACTGCCATGAGCTCAAATCCCGCGGAGACCGTGAGGAGCGCACGCCAATGCCATCCATAGATGTTTGCAAGCCACCGCATCCCTACACCGGAGGTCCAAAGCACGTAGCAGGAGAGAGGCACACGAAGGACCGACCGCCCATGCGCGGGTTGTGAATAGAATCCAATGCCAAGAATGAAGCTACCGATCCAGCCAAACATTTGAGCGTGGCCGTGTCCTTCTATCCATGCGGCCGGTAGTGTGCCGAGACCGTGATGCGCACTGATCGCCATCAGGTTCGAAAATCCCAACAAGGTTCCAGGCAAAGCCATAAAGAAGAGCCCGCTTAATATCCACGCGCGGAGCATAAGGCTCTTCTGACGTTCGCGAGCAATGATTGCCTCATTTCCGTGGATTGTGCCTGTAGGGGCCGGCTGTTCGAACAACGGAAGCGTAGCCATAACTAACTCCTCACCCTGAGTTCTGCTTCCAGTTGAATGGCACGGGGAAACAAAACGTCATTCTCGATGTGGACGTGTTGCTTGAGGTCAACCTCGAATTCTCGGAGCCCAGAAAAGAGAGCGATGTGCGTAGCGCACGCCCATGAGGGCGGCTCGAAGTGATTAGTCAGGCGGATGAGCTCGGCCACGATGTGGTCGGCGGACTCGTGTTCCTGTTCCATCATGAAGATCGGGTGCGTAACCGAACGGAAGCATGTGTGCGAGGGCGGGTAAGCGATGATCGATTCCTGATCCATCTGCGAGATGAACGGGAAGAGAACCTGCTCTTCCTTTTGAATATGCGTATACATCTCGCCGCGGAGCTGCTCAATCAACTCGGCGACCTTCGTGAGTTCGGGCGCACTATCACCCCGTGTCGCCGCCAGCTTCAAACCCATCTCGGCGAGCCTCGGAAGCTCTTGACGGACACAAAGGTGATGAATGCGGACGATGTGTTGAACCAGCCGGGCGAGAGAAAGAGTTGCCGGATCCGAAGCGATGCCACCACGCTCCTGGGCCTCCGAATCGGTGAGTTTTTCGAGGACTTGATCGACCGAGAGTTGCAGTTCCTGGCACGCTCCTTCGAGCGACAGATCAGCTTGCAAGCACAGGTCAATATCGAATCGGTGAAAGACTCTGGCCGAGGATGGATACTGCGTAACGATTTCACGGATGGACTGGGTTGAGGTTGGCATAAGCACTCTCCACCTGCAACCGTATCGATCTACGAGGAGCAGAGCAGTAACTTATGTCACTCGAAGTCCGGAAGTTCTAAGAAGTCGTCTCCAGCAAGGCCTTGAGGCCGTCAAGATCCTTTACTACGATTTGTCGCGCGTCAACATCCAGAAGTCCCTCAGCCTGCAAGCGCATTAGGTTGCGGGAAACCAGTTCGCGTACCGTTCCAAGCTGATTGGCGAGTTCCTGATGGGTTGCCGGCAGCTGAAACTCGATTCCGAGAGAACTCGGTTTACCCTCGTTTTGGGCAAGTTTGAGCAATGCCGAAATGAGTCGTTGACGGATTGTCGTGAACGACAACTCCTCGATGATACCCACTAGTCGCCGCAACCGCGCTCCTACAACTTGAAGCACCTTGAGCGCGACTTCTGGATGCTCCATGCAGTACGCCTGAAAATCGCGGCGCGAAATGAACGCAATTTCTGCATCCTCGATCGCCGCAGCGGACGCGGGAAATGGCCCACCATCGAAGACTGGCAATTCCGCGACAGACTCGCCCGGAACATTCACAGCAAGTACCTGCTCACGTCCGCTCACAGACGTCTTGAAGATGCGAACTTTGCCTTGTGCAATGATGTGCAAGCCGTTGCAAGGCTCGCCCTCTGTGAAGAGCAACTCCCCTGCACTGAATAACTTGCGAACTGTTCGCGCCGCGAGCGTTTTCAATTCTGTCGGCGTGAGGCTCGACAAAAGTGCAGTCTTCCCGAGGGCAGTTGCAAGATCGGTGCGTTCAGCGGTCACTCGGAAATTCTAGCAGCTTGGGACTTTGGTCACTGCTTTAAGCCCGCGTGCAGCCGTCTTATAAGTTCATGAACCCGCAAATCAACACGATCGACTTTAACGAACGGCCATTCATTGCCATCTGGGAAGTAACTCAGGCCTGCGACCTGGCATGCGTGCACTGCCGCGCTTCCGCCCAGCCGGATCGACACCCCATGGAACTCAGCACAGATGAGGGTAAACATCTCATCGACCAGATCGCTGCCTTGAAGGTTCCAGTCTTTGTGTTGACAGGAGGTGACCCGATTAAGCGACCCGATCTCTTTGAGTTGATCGGCCATGCCCGTTCCGTAGGCGTCAGGGTTTCTCTTACCCCGAGCGCTACGCCTTTGCTGACGAAGGATATCGTTGTGAGCCTCAAAGAGGCTGGCTTAGCCCGGCTTGCGGTGAGCATGGATGGCGCGAGTGCCGCAACCCACGACGCCTTCCGCGGGATGAGTGGATCCTTTGCGCGAACTCTGGACGCCGTTCGCTGGGCAAACGAGATCGGCCTGCCGGTTCAGATCAACACCACGTTCAGCCGCAGGAATATTGCTGAAATCGACGAGATTGTCTCCTTGATGGAGAGGTTAAAGATAACGCTTTGGAGCGTCTTCTTCCTCGTCCCCACAGGACGTGGAAAGTTCAACGATTTGTTGAGTGCGGAAGAGTTCGAATCGGTGTTTGCAAAAGTTTACAGCCTATCCAGGACCGCAAGCTTCGACATCAAGACGACTGAGGCGCAGCATTACAGGCGCTTTGTCTTGCAGCAGAGAGTCGCCGGCCGAAAGGCGGGACTGGTTCCCAATAGCGTGTTTGAGAGATCTGTGGACGCGATTGGGCGCGCGCCGCGTGGTCTTAACGACGGCAAGGGGTTCGTCTTCATTTCGCACAAAGGCGAGGTGTTCCCTAGCGGCTTCCTTCCCCTCTCAGCTGGCAACATCCGTAAAGAGGAATTGGCCTCGATTTATCGCGACTCGCCCCTGTTCCGCGATTTGCGCGACACATCAAAGCTTGAGGGAAAGTGCGGCTCCTGCGAATTCAAGGAAATCTGCGGAGGATCGCGAGCTCGTGCGTACGCTCTGACCGGAAACCCGCACGCCGAAGAGCCATGCTGCTCCTATGTTCCGAAAGGCTACGTACAACCGGCGTCGCAGATGAAAACAGCAACGACACTTCATGTTCTTCAGAGTGCCTGAGACCCGCAACCGCCATCGAATGGGCGACAATCACCAGAACGGCCGAAATTAAGGGGAACTCCATGGCGATTCAGATTGGTGCAAAACCTGACAGTGGATTCGATGATCCAATTGGCATGCTAAAAGACTGCCATAGGAGGATCGAGAGCTTCCTCGGCATTCTTTGTGTAGTTGCTTATCGGGCGCAGGGCAGGAGTCTAACCGATGAAGAGCGCGATGCGGTCAAGGCTGCGCTCGAGTACTTCCGAACTGGCGGACAACGCCACACGGCGGATGAGGAAGAATCACTCTTTCCACGACTGCGCAATTCTAATGCGAAATCCTTCGAAGAGATCGACCGTCTTGAGGACGATCATCACGAGGCAAACGATTTGCATGGATCGGTCGAGCGGCTTTATACAGCATGGATTGAGTCGGGCGGCTTAGGATTGGAGGAATCACAGCAGTTGCGCTCCCAAACCGCACGTCTCAAGCAACTCTATTCCGACCATATCCAAGTCGAGGAAACAATTGTTTTCGCTCGCGCGATTCAGGTGTTGGACAGCCACACCATCGCGGCGATCGGGACCGAGTTCCGTTTCCGGCGGAAGTAGGTCGCTGCGGCATAGATGTCATGCCAGCTGATTCCGCGAGCCCCGCCGGCCAGTTTCCGGCCGTCGACTTTTCGTCCGTTTGGCCCTTTAGATGCCCGGGTGACCGGCCTCTCTCGCATGGGAAACCAGATCCATATACACGTCGCGTGGCAGATTCGTCTGCCAATGCCCAGTAGCCTTAGCCACTACGACCAGTCCCAGGAAGATGCAAGCGAGAACTGCTGCGACGGCAATGGGTGAGAGTGCGCGGCGACGCCATCTCTCCGCCGGTGTTGCTGCCTTTCTCGGTACCAACGAGAATTGCAGGGCATTCTCGGCCGGGCATGCGGCGACACACGCCATACACGCCGTGCATTCAACGGATCGGATTTGCACGAGTTGATCAACGGCCAGGCTGGAAGGACAGGCTCGCGCGCATTTTCCGCAATCGATGCAAGCCTCGACGTCGCGACGGATCTTTACCGGACCAAGCAGCGATGTGATTCCGAGCAGCGCTCCATACGGACAGAGATACCGGCACCAGAAATTCTGGATCAGCATTGACAGCAGAACCAGTAAACCGATAACGATTGCCGCCGTTTCCCCAATATCGCGGAAGAAATTCAGCATCTTGACATCGGCGACCAAGCCGTACGGTGTGGACATGAAATCGTGGATCGCCTCGGCGGACATGGCAACGATCAGGAAAACGAAGAAGCCAAGAAGCAGGTACTTCAACCCCTGTAACGGGATATCCACCCATTTTGGCGGATGCAGATTGCGGCCGAATACGCGTCTTCCTAGCTTCCAGACTTGTTCTGAGAAAGTTCCGACTGGGCAGAGCCAGGAACAAAAAGCCTTCTTGAGTAGGAGGCTCATCAGCATGAAGGCAATGAACAAGACCATTGCTGCGGGATGGATTGCAGGCACGCGTCCGGTGAGGAAGAAATATTTCGTATTCATCAAACCTGCGATGGGCAGCCAGCCTTCGGCCCCTGCGGGTCTTGGCACGCTTAGCCCCGTGCCGCCGCGCTCGCAAAAGCGCACCCAGAGAAGGTACCGTACTTGAATATTAAGATCACCCAATTATCACTGCCTAGAATATCGTCAAGGGAGTCATCAACATGAGTCAGCACAATACTCGCAACCGTTTTGCGGTTGGGGTTCGTACCGCTGGTGGTTGCACGGAGACATCATGCTGAACAGAACGATGTCCGTTATGCTGCTGATAGTGGCTACCGCATTTCCATGCTTCGCGCAGGATTCAAGACCACTGGAGCCAAAGCAAAACGACGTGATGGCGTTCGAGCGCGACCTCGAAGCCGCGACTGCTCGAGGCGATCTGGTGTTTCTCCAACACGGCCTCGCCGACTACCTTACGTTCACCCACGGGGATGCGTGGAGAACGGGCGGGAAACCCGCGCGGATGCAGGTCTGCTAGAAATGTGTAGTCCATGGATTTCCCCTTCGTGTACGCGCTGTAAGGTGCGGTGTGATAGCTGACGGCACCTTCGAGGCCGGATTCGCTTGATCGAGAGCACCACGTTGAGATCGATCGTTGCACGCAATTGAATTGATCCCGGGGCGGTGACTCTACCTATGCTCCCTCTGGAATCGGTGCAATGCGATTTACATCCGCAGGCGTTGCAAGCTGAGGCTGGCGCCCGATAGATCACGGACCCCTTCGCATGATCGACAAAGACCGGAAACAAGTGCTGGAACTCCGGGCACCTCCACATGTCCTTCCGCTTCAAGCATGTTCACATACTAGAGCGTCTTCCCAGTCTGCGCCGGACAATAGAAATGGAGTCCCGTCCATGTCCCGAACCATGTAAGGGCTTTACGAATTTACTCGGACTCAATCTCGGACTCGTAAGGCAGGGTCAGGTTACGTTCCAATACTGAGTTCAGGTTGGCCGAATATGGCCCGAAAGCCTCTGAAGAGAACAGATCATCCCCATAGGGCTTGATCAGGACTGCGGCGCGGTCTCCAGCACTCGCTGTGCTGGGTATTTCGCGTGAAAAGGTGACGTGTGGAGCCCGGTATTCCGGAAGCAGGATCTGAATCTCCCTGAGTACAGAATCGGGGTCGAAGCTAGTGACGCGCAGATCAGTTCCCTGCGCAGTCATCCACACCGCCTGTCGATCCGCCTCACCACACTGAGCTCCTCTCGAGTCCCCAAACTCACCACGGACTCCAGGGCCATTCCCGCGGTACCGTCCGAGATCGGCGCCCAGGCACCCAGCCAATTGCAAGATGATTTCAAGGTCGCTTCTCGGGCCCATACAATCAGCCGCCTTTCGGATGACCTGCAAGTCTCCGCAGGTATTTGTAAAAGTCCCCGACTTCTCGTATGGCGATGAAGATGGAAGCACTAGATCGGCAGCAGCCGCCGTGGATGTGAGGAAAAGATCCTCAACGATCAAATACGTATTCCGGAACGCACCGAGGTCGATTGCATAGTCTTTGACAGGATCCGAGCCAACCACGTAAAGAACCGGCAAGAGTCTAGATTGCGCTGCCTCCACCATCTGCGGGAGGTTCATTCCTGGCTTCTCGGGAATGGTCGCACCCCAAGCCTCACTCCAGCGTTTGCGGTCTGTTTCATAGCCGGGAAGTCGATCAGGGAGTAGTCCCATGTCAGCTGCACCGCGCGAGTTGGCGTCGTCGCTCAGACAGATGAACTTTGCCTGCGGAAGTCTAGCGCCGAATTTGACCACGTTCTCGATGTCCTGATCCTGCAATTCGGCGCCAAAGATGATCAATACATCCTTTTCAGTACGAAGCGAAGACGCCATCTCTGCCAACTCAACCGAAATCGAGCGGAGGGCGGAATCGACAGGAGGCTCAGCACCGGACGCAAGCCACCGGACGGTCTCTCCTTCACATCCATTCGGCACTCGGACGAATTGTTTCGCTTGCCGACAGAGTTTGATCTGACGGGAGTTGATAATGTAGAGATGAGCGCGATTGAGGCGAACATTGTTGCGAATCTGCCATGCGAGTAGTGGATGCTGATAGGTTGGATCTCCTCCAATCAAAAGAATGGCTGGCGATTTCAATACGTCAGCCATACTCGCCGTCGATGCTGCACACTCGTGAAGCGCCGTAAAGAAGCGGGGGTAATCCGCAGTTCGCCTATGGTCGATGTTGTTTGTGTTCAACAACGTTCTCGCGAACCTTTGAAGGATGTAGTTCTCCTCATTTGTGCTGTGATTAGAGCCGACGACTCCAATCGCACCGGGAGTGTGGCGGGCAGCATCCAACTTGTTCGCCGCCTCTGACAATGCTTTGTCCCAGGAGACCGGCTTCAAGGCCCCGTCGATTCTCATCAAAGGTGTCGTTAGCCGTTCGGCATGCTCCACAAAATCGAACGCGTAGCGGCCCTTGATACAGAGAAAGTCCCCATTGATCCCACCTTTGTCACGATTTGTCCCGCGCATGATGGTCATTCTGCCGTCAACGGGGCGGGTGCCGAGTGTGGTTGTACAGCCGTCTCCGCAATGCGTACAAATCGTCGAGGTGTGCTTCATCTCCCATGGACGCGTCTTATATCGGTATGGGCCGGAGGTGAGTGCACCAACCGGGCAGATATCGATGCACATCCCGCATTCTTCGCATTCCAAGTGATCTTCGCGATTGGGAATAATGACGGAGAGCGCGCCACGCTGGCCCACGC
>JANXQR010000338.1 GCA_025353435.1 Acidobacteriota bacterium
AGGGCTTCATGCATGCACCTCCACGGCGTTGGAAAGTAACTGGTCATAGTTGGTCATCACCGGCAGTGGTCGTTCGTAGCGAGCAAGATCGCCGATCGCGATGGCCGCGATCAAGGGACGGTTCATCTGTTCGGCAGTGAGCAAGTGCCGGATCGCGGCGGCATCATGACAGCCCATCGACAGCGTCTGTTCGACGGCAATACGCAATCGGTCCCAGCCATGGCCCGCGCCGAGTTCGAGCAGTTCGATCATCTGCCGTGTCCCCTCGGATCGGCCATGCCGCAGGTTCAACGCCTGCCACAGCTGATCGAAGGATGCCGGCCATCGCCCCGCCTGTCGCCACTGCGCCAGCGGAGTCGAGCCTGCCAGTGCGCCCGGCTTCTTGCGCAGCACGTCCAGATAATGCTCCAGATCGAGGATCTTCTGCTGTCGGCTGTAGCAGCGTTCATGCCAGGCAACGCGCTTGCCTCCATGACACAGCTCAACCGCAGCGGCATGAACTCTGGCTTCTACCTTCGTGCCCGGCGGCAACGGAACAGAGTAGCGGTTGGTCCGCACCCGCACACAGCGCAGCCCGTCCACGGTGGGGAAGCTTACCTCGGCCAGATCGAACGGCTCAGCGGCCAGTGGCAACAGGTGCGGCTGTTCGTTCAGCATCGCGGCGCCAACTGTCTCTGTGCGCCCGCTCAGAATGCGTCGCCGGTCTTCGTTCGAGCAGCGCTCCAGATATCCGTTTAACTCATCGAGGCTGCGGGCTTCTGGCACCGGCACCCAATGGTTACGGCGGAAGTAGCCGCCCTCGCCTTCGACGCCGCCCTTCTCGTTGCCACGAGCCGGATTACAGAACTCGCTCTGAAAGTGCCAGTGAGAACGGAAAGCGATGAAGCGGCTGGTCTCTTCGCGCCGATGGCCGCGAAGGATCTTCTTCACCGCACTCGAGAGGTTATCGTAGCGAAGGAGTCGGAAAACCCCGGCAAAATGGCGGAATGCCAACTCGTGGGCTTCAAGAAATGCTTGCTGCGTAGCGTGCGTGTAAGCCCGGTGAAACGCTCCGCCGCTGGCCATCGAACGCATCTCGAAGACCTGAAGCTTGGTGCGCTCGCCATCGAGATCGGCGTACGACTCGTACCAATCCACCTGCGCTTCCACGCCCCAGTCGTAGCTCTGCGGAACAAATACCTCGCGGCCGCCGAGCCCCAGCAGCCGCCTCTGGCTGTTGACGTAGCCGCGGACCGTACGCTCGCTTCCCGTGAAACCCGGCAACTCCGTGCACAGCCGCTGCCAAATCCGGCGAGCTGTGTGACGCTGCTTAACCGGCGCATGACGATCTTCAGTCAGAATGCGGTCGATGAACGCAGCCGCATCCACCAACTTCCTTAGCCGCCGTCGCTGTGGCTTGCTCGCTACAGGCTCTGCGCTGTGCAATGCCTCACGCACCATCCGACGGTGCACTCCTAACTTGCGCGACACTCCGGCGATCGTACCGACACCGAACTCCAGTTCACGGCGTATCTGCTCAAAAAGTTCCACTTTATCCCTCCTGGTCAGCCAGCTACGCTTCTGTCGCTCCATCCATGAAGCCTAGCCAGTGCTGCCCAAGTGGGCCAAACTTAACTGCCGTTGCTGGGCCAAACTAGAATGCCAGAATCACAAATGCGTCCACGCTAAAGGAGAACTAGATGAAGCGCTTTTTCGGAGTTCTTGCAGTTGTACTGGCTCTTTCCCTTCCTTCTTTCGGCCAGACTTCGACCATGCATCAGCATATGGCCGAAAAACTCACGAAGCAACAGCTTCTCTCTTTGATTGCCACAGCGAAGACCCCGACGGAGCATCAGCGCGTGGCCGAGTATTACCACGCGAAGGCGAAGGACTATCTGGCCCAGGCAAAGGAACACGAGGAGCTGCTTGCGGCGTATAAGGCGAATCCGAGCCTGTCCACAGAAAAGAATCGGGCAAGCACTATCGGTCATTGCGAGTACTTCGTTCAAACGTTCAAGGACATGGCCGCCAATACGCAGGAACTCGCGGATATGCACGAACAGATGGCCAAGGACGCCGAAACAAAGTAACAGGACAATAAGGACAAAGTCAGGAGTCGCGTGACTTGCAGGGCGGAGCCTCCTGGGATCAGGAGGCTGTAGAGTATCTTTGCGCAATTTTCTTCAGTTCACATGTCCATTGTGAACTTCAGTTTGCCTTCGACAGGCTGCGGAACTATTTCCCCAGCCTGCTAGCCGGCACAGGATGTCCTGCATCCTTCGCCATCTCTGTGTGTAGGCGCGCAAGTTCATTGCTTTTCGCGGCCATTTGACGGAACGTCTTGACGAAATACTCGCAATGCCCGATGGTGCTCGCATAATTCTTGTTTGTTGAGAGGCTCGAATTCGCTTTGTATGAAGCGATCATCGCTTCATGTTCCTTCGCTTGGGCCAAGTAATCCTGAGCCTGGCCGTCGTAGTACTTAGCAATGCGGAGGTGCTCCTCTGATGTTTGAGCAGTGGCGATCAAGGCGTTCAGCTGCTTCATGTTGAGCTTTTCCGGCTGGCCCTGGGTCGTTGCTGGTGCCTGTCCATGCGCCATGATGGCCAGGACAATCATGAGAGAGAGAATGCTGAAATAGCGCTTCATAAAAATCTCCTTGGTGCGAAACAACGTTCAGTTCGGTTTACGATACCGGGCCCAGCACAATAGTCCTGTCCTGGAGATTCAATTCCGTGCTGATCTTCCTGTGTTCGGAAAGCCATTTGTCGGCCGTTCTTTTGAGCGAGTTGACGTCCCAGGCGATACCCGTCGAATCCGGACCCGGCTCAGTTCTAAGCAGGTCATGATCGAACTCCGAGATTTTGGAACTGAACTCCGCCTGCAAATGGTTGAGCTTTCTCAGCCGTTGATCCAGTCTTTGTTCCTGAGCTTCGCTCAGCCCGTTTAGAAACTCCTGGTGAACAGCCGCCAGATTGGAGAGAGCCAACTTGAGTTCGTCTCTGTAATCGGAAAGAGCGACCAAGTCATTTTTGCTGTAGCCTGTCCGACCACGCCCCCAAGGCCTTCCCGTAGCCTGCATCTGGCTCGCTTGAATGCGAACCTGATCGGTGGCCTTCATGCATTTCTCAAGAGCCACGCGCTGGTCGTTCTTAGGTGAGGTCAGATCATTCGAAGTCGTCACGGTCGACTTGGATGTGGTTTGCTTAGCCGCGTTGAGTCGTGCTTCTTCGGTCGGAGACGGACGTCCAAACTTTGCGCGATACCACTGTTCCGCCCAGGTGCTCGGCTGGGCAACTGCCAGCGAACTTGCCCCCATCGAGAAAACCGCGATAAGTATGATTGCTTTGATTGAAGGTTTCATTTTCGGGTCTCCTTACTTCCAACTTCCCTGACCTCTCTTTGTGCACACCATTTGCCAAACAGAGCGTATGGACCTTCTTTCTGGAAGCTCTTCATTCGACGCGAGATTTTCTCGCTCTTCGATTTGAGAAAGTTCGCGATGGCCAATGTGATTGCCTCATTTGAGGCACCGACCGCCTGAACTGATCCATCGCACTACGACCGGAGGAATTCATAAAGGCATTCAACATGTGTGATTCAAATCACACAGGCTGAGTGTCCGATAGATGTGAAGTTGATAATGTGACTGCTAGGATCGCGGCAATGAAAGGCTCCGCAAAAGATTGGCAACTCGGAGTGTTGTTGGCAGCAACGATTGGAGGCGTTGCGCTCCTGCACTATGCTGCGCCGATGACCCACGTGTGGGTCCATCCTCTGCTTCAGCGCGCCTATTACATCCCGATTCTGCTTGCCAGCTCTTTGGTTCGGATGGAGGGGCGGGCTGGCAGCCGCGGCTCTCGCTGGGGCTTCCTATATACCTCACATCATCTTGGCGTGGAAGTATGAGCCCGAGACCTGCTGGTAGTCGGCGCGGACCTCCTGGGCGATCACGGGCTGAATCACCGTCGAAACAGCTATCGTGCAGATTAGAATTCCAAGTTTGTTTAGGGTTCGCATTTTGGGACCTCCAGTGTCGGGAAAGCTCTCTCTTCTGACCCGGCATTCGCCCTTGTTTTTATAGCTAGTTCGGAAAATCCGGCGCACCTGAAGAACTCCTTACAAATTCCTGAATTCCAAAGAAAGGATACGGCGGAGTCAGCTCATTATCGGGCGGCCGGCCGCTGTCCGGGACAGCGGTCGACATCGGCAACTGTTACATGGGCATGCCGGCCGGCATGTCGGATTTTGCTTCGTGAATAGAGCTGACAGTGATCGTGTCACCTTTTACGCTTCCCTCAACCTGCACGTGTTTGCCGGCGAATGGCGCGATAGTTTGCGGCTTAGCGGCGAGGGTATAGACTTTGTCGCCTACCACGAGCGCATAGCTGGTCTTGCCCTTCAGGCACTCGGCAATGCACTCGGCGTCCGTTTTGCCCTGCAGCATGTGTTTCTTGCCACACATGGTGTCGCTGATGACTCCTTCGATGGGTTGGGACGCGGCATGAACCTGCTGGATTGCGGGTATCAGGGCGGCGGACAGAAGGGCGAGGGTGACGATCGGGGTCTTTGTCATGGTTTTCTCCGTTGATATTGAGATAAATGTCAAACTACTTTCAAAAAGCAGGGCAGGCTGCGACAAGAGCAGCTCTTGCTATCGGGCGACGCATAGTTCTCGGATCCTTCGCTTCGCATGGAACATCGAAGGATTTCTTAAACCGACGAATCCAACGGCCTCGTACTGTTTTGTACAAAGGACGCCGGAATCCGGTTCTCTTCTTGCCCTTCCTATCAGCATGCAGCGTGCCAAAATTGTTGTCGCGGTGTGGAGGCCGCCAAATCGTGAAGATCCGTGCAGAATAGGCCTTCTGACATCCCGCGAATCCGTTCGAACTGCCGCAAATCCGGCACCTCCTGCCGCATTTCGGGCCGAGATTGGGGTGGTCTGCAAAGCGAACCGCCACCACGAAACCCCATTTCGGAATGTTCCGGCCGTGGGCAGCTCAGGTACGCTCGCTTTCCCGCCCTAGTGTCGTGCCTACCATGGAAAACAGTCTGCACAGGCAATTTCCGGGCCGATTCCATGCGGTATTTCAGATTTGGCCGAAGTTGAGCTGACGTCTGCTTCTCTAACAAGCTGAACCCTTCGGGGGACGCCAGAACGACGTTGACTTGGACGCGCATTCCGCAACCATTTGATAGAAGCAAACTGTGCCTGTGGTTCTCTCAGTAAGCATCTCGTGCATCTCCCACGTCCTTCGGAAGGGGCTGCCTTAAATGAGGCAAGGCCATGTGGGAACTGGCGGTGGTGGAGAGGGGCACAGGAAGGAATCGGTCCTTATAGATCAGGATGTTACTGACAAAAATGCGAATTCAGAATTGTGGCATACGACGTGCATTTTCTAAGGCTGCGACAGAAAGAAGCTACCTATGAAAACGGGAATCGTAGTGTTCGCCACATTCTTGGTGTTTAGTACAGGGCCATTCGCGCGGACGCAGCGCGGAGGGGCCGCACTTTTCGGACGCCTGGATGGGTCATACCGGGGATGAGTCGGCGATGATCGAATCTCAGCGAACTTTTCTCATGCCGGCCACAGATATTCAGCGCGAGGCATTTGCTGACTGCATGACAGCAACCAAGGCTACGCACAAACTCATAGACCGAATGCCTGATCAGGGCAGCTATTGGCGAGTCAGAAGAAATGGGCCGTACGACCTCAGTGTCGCTTCCTCAAAGAGAGAGCAGCTCGAGTCGGCTCTGAACGACATGGCAGCAGCGCATCGACAGTTCCTGCAGACGCTAAGCCAGGAGCAGGACGCGGAACTTGGCCCCAATCTCAGCAAACTTGAACTGTTGCAAGTCGACCTGAATTTGGAGATGCCACAGCTTGACCGAGAGCTGGGGTCTGCCAGGCCGGATTCATTCCGCGTCTCGACGAATGTTTACAGAATCGGGAAAACGATCAACAAATGGCATTCCCAGCATAAGCAGATTGCAAAGAAGCTGAGCATCTCGAAATCGTATGCCATGATGGGGCGATACATATCGCGGACACTCGGCGACACAAGGACCGACACAACGGACGGCATCGCCTGCGCCCAACCACGGCAATTCCTGAAGCTATTAACTGATTGATCAGCGCTATCTCCGTTACAAGCCCTACTGGCGTGAGGAGTAGTAGCGGCGCTTCAGAAGCGCTTCTACCCAAGTTTGATTCACTTCCCAACCGGGAGACCGTTCGAATGACCCGCGACTCGAAACCGGCCTCGCCACAAAACATCTATGCCACTTTGGTTTGTCGATTGCAGGATCACTATCAGAATTGTTGAATGTAACTAATTTCTAAGCGATTTCTAATCCCACGGTCGCAGCAACCATCCTTCGTGGGCAGAAAGATACAAGCATGTTTCGACTGGACTATATTTCCTGCGTTTTGACGATCGGTTCCACCATCCTAGTCGGAAGGAAACGTTGGGAGGGATGGATCGTCGCAGGTCTCAATAGCGTTCTGATCTGTTTTATTGCGGTGAACACTGCGCAACTTGGGTTCATCCCAGCCAATTTGTTTTGCCTCGCCTTATATACGTACAACATATCTCAATGGCGCAAGGGCATTAGTAAACGAACGGAACCCGACCAGCGGAACAAGGTGACTCAATCTCTCACGGTGCCG
>JANXQR010000382.1 GCA_025353435.1 Acidobacteriota bacterium
TACAACAATGACGGCTTCGACGATATCTTTTGTACCTATTTTGGCCAGAATCGACTTTACAGAAACAATGGCAACGGGACCTTCAGCGACATGACGAAGGAGGCTGGCCTATGGGAGCCTGGTCCCGCAAGATGGGGAGCGGGATGTGCCTTTGTGGATTACAACCGCGATGGTCACCTCGATCTATTCGTCTCGAACTACATCCGCTTTTCGTTTGAGCATGCTCCCGTCCCCGGCGAGAAATCCACCTGCAATTGGAAAGGAGTCCCGGTCAACTGTGGGCCGCGCGGGCTACCCACTGGACGACATTCTCTCTACCGAAACAATGGCGACGGTACCTTCACGGACGTTTCAAAGGCGGCCGGAATTGATGTCGCTATCGAGAGCTATGGAATGACCGTGGTTGCAGCCGATTTTGATGAAGATGGCTGGCCCGACATATTTGTGGCGTGCGATTCAACTCCCAGCCTGTTGTTTATGAACAATCGCGACGGGACATTTCGTGAAGAAGGCGTCACGCGTGGGGTTGCATTAAGTGAAGATGGCATGGAACAGGCTGGAATGGGCGTCGGGATCGGAGACTATAACCTCGACGGGCATCTTGATCTGTTCAAGACGCATTTTGTCAGCGACACGAGTGGGTTTTATAGAAATGACGGGAAGGCGAATTTCGACGAGGTGACTCGTGCTGCGAAGATCGGGGTGGAGACGCGCTTTACGAGCTGGGGTGCCGGGATAGTTGATCTCGATAACGACGGGTACCCGGATGTGTTTTTTGTGACGGGAAGCGTCTATCCCGAAGTCGAGAAGAAACTGCCGCAGTATCCCTATAAGACCCCGCGTGTCCTGTTTCGCAACCTGGGAAACAGCACCTTTGAGGAACTGGAGTCGCAGGGTGGCGAAGGAATAACAGCGGCTCATAGCAGCCGAGGGTGTGCTTTCGGCGACTTCGACAACGACGGCGACATGGACGTGCTGATTGTCAATATGAATGAGCCGCCTTCCCTGCTTAGAAACGATCTAAAAGTCAAACAGAATTGGCTGAAGATCAAACTTGAGGGCGTGAAGTCGAACCGAAGTGCAATCGGAGCCCGCGTTCTGGCTCACTACGGCAACAGCGTACAGGCCCAAGCACTTGTAAGTCAGAGCAGCTATTACTCCTGCAACGATCCACGCCTTCATTTTGGCCTCGGAGCCTCAATAAAAGCCGACGTAGAGGTCTATTGGCCAAGTGGTTTGCACGAGCGCTATCAGCACATTGCCGCAAATCAGCTGGTGACCATTCGAGAGGGTGCGGGGCTGGTGCCAAATAGGGGATGGAACCGGTAAAGCCCCTTCTATTTAGCAACTTACCGCCAATAGGACAAAGAACCCATTGACAGCTCATTAGCGAACTATCTAGAAGGTAGCCGAGTCGGGGGAAACGTTTACTGATACCCACAGACCCCGATCTGTTCATTCAGGAGGTGTTCATGCAACAACGCAAGGTCTGTCGCGCCGCGACTTTGTTATGTACTTTGTTCGCTCTTTGGGTTGTTCCCGCCTTTGCACAATTCACAGCAAGTGTTCAGGGACTTGTACAGGACCCAACGGGGGCGGGTGTCGCCAAAGCACAGATCACGCTCACCAGCACTGCCACGGGGGTGAAGAAGACAGCGGCTTCTGATTCCTCAGGCAATTACCGATTCGTGAGTCTTGCTCCGGGGAGTTACAAGATCTCCGTCGAAGCCACAGGGTTCTCCAAATCCGAAGCGGAAGTCACCCTGCTCACTGAACAAAATGTCAATCTTCCCATCTCGCTGAAGGTCGGCTCCGCTCGAGAATCGGTGGTCGTCAGTACCCAAGCGCCGATCGTAGATACGGCTGATAGTCGAACCGAGCTGACCCTGGAGAATGAGGCAGTCGCGGAGTTGCCAATCATCGGCCGCAACCTGGTTACGCTTGTCACAATGGCGCCAGGAGTCTCAGGCTTGGGGACCAGCACATCCGGCAGCCCTGCCTCCGGAGTGGATAACTATTCCACGGAGGAACAGGTCGACGCCAGCGCGAACGGTCAGGGCCAGAACAACAACCAGTACGTTGTTGACGGCTTGGATGTCACCAGCGGAATCAGGCAGGGAGTATTGAACCTGACGCCACAGCCCGAGTCCATTCAGGAGACCAGCGTTCAGGTAAATACATTTTCGGTGGAGCATAGTCGCGCGGCCGGGCTGCAGACAATCTTCACAACAAAGTCGGGTGCAGACTCGTTTCACGGGTCAGCGTCTGATTGGTTCAATTACCAGGGCATGTTCGCGAACCAGCACTTCGTGAGCTCATCAACAAGCCCGTACAAGCCTTTCCACTCGAACAATATGGATTTTGCGATAGGCGGTCCGATCATTCCGCACCACGATAGCTTTTTCTACTTTGCGGTTGAACCATTGCGTTCCTCAGCGAGCGCCGGTGGCTTAGTCACATTTGCGGACCCCAATTTCATCTCGTTTGCACAAACTAATTACCCCAACACCGTCGGAACCACTGTCCTCAAGACCTATGTACCATCAGGGGTTGGCGCTGTGATTGTGCAGCAAACGGCTGCCGATGTATTTGGCACAGCTTCGGGTGGCTGTGGCACTACGTCAGGACAGAATGGCGTTCCTTGCGCTCTATCCATGATTGACCAGGGCTCATTCGGTGCTACGCAAATAAGGAATGGTACACAGTACTTCGCTCGCATCGATCAGGGATTCAAGAACGAGCGAATCTATGTCAGCCTGTTTCGCACTCTCCTGGATACCGGAGCAGCGTCGCCCATGCCGCAGTTCTCGGCCTTGAACCATACGTGGCAAGTTGCCGGCCAGGCAGCGTGGACCCATACGTTCTCGTCCAACACGATTAATGAACTTACCGGGGGACAGAGCCGAGTTGAGGGTGTGCTAGGTAGTGGCGCGAAGGATTACACCGTTCCCTCCATTTCGGTAAATGGGATCAATGCGGATGGTGGTCAGGCATATGGCGTTGGTTTCGCCCAGGGGGATTTCATCCAGCACAATTATCACTGGCGCGACGTGCTCACACACGTGCGTGGCACCCACACTTTGAAATTCGGGTACGAGGGTTGGTACGGAGATGACGTTGAACCCTTCCAGGGGCCGTGGTCGCAACCCAAGCTTGCCTTCGACAATCTGTTAAAACTTGCTCAGGATGCGCCTACGAATGAGAGCGGGGTTATGTACAATCCCACCACGGGAACCCAACAACTGTGGAACTGGGACGCTGCCTCCAGAACGTTTGGTGTATTCGCCGAAGACACTTGGAGGGCCAGTAAGAATCTGACTCTTACTCTTGGCCTGCGTTACGACGATAGTGGAAATCCATGGTCTAAGAGTGCGTCAACCGTCTTCGGCAACTTCTACCTCGGCACAGGCTCAACAAAGGCACAGCAGATTTCCAGCGGCTTCGCAAAGGGCACTCCCAATGCGCTTCTTCAGTCGGTAACTAATCTGTGGAGTCCGCGAGTTGGCGTGGCATGGGATCCGACGGGCAGTGGAGATTGGGCCGTACGCGGCGGATTCGGAATTTATGACAACTGGCTCACTTCGGCGAATGTCCAGGAAGAATTCCGCGGAAGCCCTCCGGGATTGGTAAATCCGACATTCTTCGCAGGATCAGCAACTCCCCCGATCTTCGGACTGGGGACCACAAGCAAACCGCCGTTCGGGTTCACATTCCCGACATTCCAGGGAGGTCTGAACTCACAGGGCGGAGTTGTGGGTGCCAACTTCTCGATTGGCGGAATCAACCCGCACCTGAAATCGCCAAAGACAGATATCTGGTCTCTCACTGTGCAGAGAAAACTAAGCAGGGTATTCGCTGCTACCGTCGGCTACAGCGGTTCCCACTCCTACGATATAGTCGGCAACGAAAACTCCATTGGAAATGTCTCTTATGGCGTCGATATCAATGTTCAGCCGGGAGACCTCATCACGCATGAGAGCATCGCGCCAACTCGCCTCAATCCGAGCTTCGGATCAATCTCTTATGCCGACAATGACCGTTACGGGAACTACAACGGCGTGTTCTTTGACTTGAAGGGACGAGTGTCGCGAGGGTTCCTCGATTTCTCGTACACTCGTTCGAGCTCGAAAGATGACGCCTTGGCATACCCCTCGCCGAACAACCCCTCGCAATACTACGGACCATCCATCTTCGACGTGCCGAATCGATTCTCACTCAGCTTCAACTATTCGTTGAAAGGCCTGAACGATGGCAAAGGCGCTATCGGCCGCACAACAGGCGGCTGGGGTCTCAGCGGCACCACCGTTTTCCAGTCGGGATATCCTTTGACGGCGGCGAATTTCAACTCCTACAATCCGGTTTGCCAGAACACTGCTGCGAATGCTCCCAAGTGCCCTTCGTTCGCAAATCCCGCGGTGGGGTATGCCCCAGGCAGCGGCGACTATAACGCAGACGGTAACAACCTGGATTACCCCGATGCCACGACTTACCACCAGTTGACCGGCAACAAAGCCTGGCTGACGGGAGCCATACCAAAGTCGAACTTCGCTACTCCAACCTTCGGACAGGAAGGAAACGAAAAACCCATGCAATTCCGTGGGCCAAACTTCTTTGAGACGAATACAAACGTTTACAAGGACACGGCGATCACGGAACACGTAAACTTCCAGATCCGATTTGAATTCTTCAACCTCTTCAACAGGGCGAACTATGCAGGCGTGGATACGAACATCCCGGATGGCAGCTTCGGTGCGTCAACCGCTTCACACGAGCCAAGGTTCTGGCAATTGGGCGGGAAGATAAAGTTCTAGCCTGGATACAAACTCGATTTCAGCAGCAGACGGCCGGCCGGCTCTTATAGCGCGCCGGCCGACTGTTATTCGATTCCAGGCAATCGCAGGTGAAATTGGCTTACAATTCAACTCGTCACAAATCGTCAGTTGCAGCGGTGTTTGACCTATCGCTACTATCCATCAGAATCGGCATGAGCTTGGTCCACATATCTCGCATGAGAGTATTGGTTTGGATTGCAGTCGGGCTGTTGCTGCTCTCAACCGCAGTGGCGCAGTCGAGCGCGGATCGAAACTCACAAATTGCCGCAGCGCTTGGGGAGGAGCAGTACGACAAAGCGCTTGTAATGCTTCGCGTTGCACTTCAGCAGGCTTCCGCCGACCCTCAGCTGTGGACTATGCAGGGCGTCGCATACAACGGTAAGGGTGACGGAAAAGAAGCGCTCAGTTCGTTTCGACACGCAGTCAAGTTATCGCCAGATAACGTTCCGGCGCTGCAAGGGGCCGCACAAATTGAATATGACCAGGGTGATGCAGCAGGCATTCCCATTCTCGAGCATCTTCTCCTGCTTCATCCTGATGATCTTACTAGCCATGGCATGCTCGCCGTTCTTGATTATCAGCAGGGTCGGTGCGGCGCAGCGGTGGCTCATTTCGAGAAAGCTGTGTCTCTGTTTGAATCGCGGGTTCCTGCGCTACACGCATACGGAACCTGCCTCGTAAAGCTCAAACAGCTTGATGCCGCGGCGGACGTATTCAAGAAGTCTCTGGCCCTCAAGCCTGAAGACCCGCGCGAACGCCAGGTCTTGGCGTCTGTTCAGTTGATGTCTCACCAGCCGGAGCTAGCGGTTGCGACCCTGTCGCCGTTATTGAGCAACAAGCCAGATGCTTCAAGCCTGGAGCTTGCTTCTGCGGCCTACGAGGAGGCTCACGATACTGACAAGGCGGTGGAGGCTTTGCGACAGGCAATCCTCCTTGAACCACAAAACGTGAACCTGTATGTGAACTTCGCAGCGGTCTCTGCTACCCACCAGTCGTTCCAGATTGGCATCAATGTCGTGAATGATGGAATCAACCTCCAACCGAAAGCGGCGCCGCTCTATTTTGCCCGAGGCGTGCTTTACGTTCAGCTCGCAGAGTACGACAGGGCTCAGGCCGACTTCGACAAGGCTTATGAGCTTGACCCAAACCAATCGCTGAGTATCGCTGCGCAAGGCCTCGCGGCAGCTCAGCAGAATGATCTCGCAAGCGCGCTGGCTGGGGTGGAAGAGAAGCTGGCACGAAGGCCTGGCGATCCAATCCTGCTTTATCTGCGGGCGGATATCCTTGCGCAACAAGGCCTGGAGCTTGGCAGCACGGAGTTCCGAACTGCAATGCGTTCGGCAACACAGGCAGTGAAACTTCGCCCAACATTGGGCCCAGCGCGCAGCGTTCTGGCTAAACTGTTTCTCCAGAACGGGCAGTTTGCAGAGGCCGCCGAACAATGCAGAAAAGCGCTCGAACTTGATCCTAAGGATCAGACCGCGGTGTACCACTTGATTCAGGCGCTACGCAAGACCGATCAACGAGGCGAGGTACCGGAATTGTTGAAGCGACTCGCCACACTCCGTCAAAAGGCAACAAACGAAGAACGCGAGCAGTATCGTTACAAGCTGGTTGAAGGTGATGCCGAGTCAAAGTAGAGTCTGCCTAGGTCCTGCCGATCCCTTCATCCGGCACAGCCGCGTGTCTTCAACGGCAACTAGCTTGTAACACGCACGTAAGTGCTGTAACTCTCCTTGTCGATCGACATGAACGGCCGCATAGTCACCCGTCCGCCAACCGTCGATATCGCACTCCAGTCACCGGCCGCATTGTTCAGCGGCCTCGCGCGTAGCAGAGACTGCGCATCGAATGTCGGCTGCGTTTCGGCCACTGCCATCAACACCACGGGGCCTTGCAGCAATGCGACGACATTCGGGTGATTCGCGTCCACCGCCTCCAGACGTAGCGGCATGGGCAACTCGATCTCGATGCGATCGCCATCCTTCCAGGTGTTGCGCAGGGCCGCAAAGTGCCCCGGTTCAATTGCATCCGCAATACGCTTGCCGTTCACCATAACCACCGGAGTGGGTCTTGCCCACTCTGGGATCCGCACATAGATCGTGTGTTCGTGCGGCTGCGAAGCCGAAATCTGAATCTCGATTTTGTTATCGAGCGGATACTTGGTCACTTGGGTCAACCGCAACTTTGTGCCACCATCTGTCCAGCTTAGGCTTGAAGGTGTAAACAGGTTCACATAAACACCGTCTTGCGACCTCAGGTATGTGCTTAGGTGATAGTCAGCGGCGAGTTGAGGAAAAGTACCAGAACAGCACGGCCACTTGTCCTTGTACCAGTCTTTCTTTCCGGTGTTGGCATAGTCCGAATAGTAGAAAGAAGTTCCGTCAGCTTGGATTGGCCACGCACCTAGAATTGTGTTGTAGAGCACCCTTTCCATGCTGTCACCGTAGCGCGCGTCCTTCGTGACTCGCAGCAGGTACCGAGTAATTTTGAAGTGTCCGTAAGCGCCGCATGGCGTCTCGAAGCTAGCGTGAGTCGCACTGAGGCTATCCCCAAGTTGCCCGATCCCGGGCTCACCAAAGGCTTCATTGGGCCCCCATCCTCCGGTTGCGAAGCTCTGCGTCTTCTGTAGCATGTCGAAGCCATTTCTGGCGGCATGCAGGTGTTTCTCACTGCCTAGTGTGATATAGGCCTGCATTGCCGAACTGAATGCGTTCACATGACTGTAAGCGTGCTCGAAGGGGAGCACATTGTTTCCTTCTGCAAGCGGATTGAAATAGGTGTCATCTTCCAGATATTTCCGCGCCAAGTCGAGGTAGAAGGGTTTCCCACTCCTCTGGTACGAGAGAAACAGGTTTTCTGGCAGTGTGTAGGTCTCATCCCAGGTGTAGGCTGTATTTTTGTGCGGGCGCGAACGCTGTTCGGCTCGGGACAGCGCCTTCTCGGGCAGATAGGCTACGATCGCACGAGTTAGCCTTTCGTGAATCTCCAGCGCCATCGGATCATGGGCAAATTCATGCGCGTCAATGAGGCCGGCAGAGAGTTTGTCATAGGTGTAGGCAGGAAGCCGGTAGTCGACAAAGAACGTGGCTTTTGAATCGAGTGTCTCTCCGTATCCCTTCACAAGGCGGTTGATCTTTGCTCGAGTTTCTTGTGACCCGGTAACTGCATACGCGCGCGCAAGCCCAGAAACATACTGCCCGAAGGAATGACCGGCGATGAAGCCATGGAAATCACCTCGTTCCAGGCTGAAGCCGGTCAGGTCGTACCAGCCTCCCATGTCTTCCCCCGGTGCAGGTAGCCCCGCAACCTGCCGAAATACCTTCAACATGCGATCTTCGTTGAGATTCAGGAAACGGCCATGGTTCTCGTCGAACTGCCGCTTCATCAGTCCATCATGCAACTGCACGTCACCATACGCGAACAGGGTGAGGGGGGTAGATACCGCGATTAGGGGTTTTGCTGTGTTCGCTAGTGCAGGAAACGAGCGAAGAGCACACAGTCCGGATGCGCTCAAACTTGCGCCCTTGATGAAGACCCTGCGGTCGATTTCGTGCTTCACGTTGAACCGCCTTGCCATCGGGAAATCGTTTACCCTGCAGCCTAGGTCGGAGGCTATGCTCTGTCAATGGGTCATTGAAGCTATTCAGGTGGTCAACTAAAACACAAAGCCGTCGTAAGGGGTTCTGCGTAATTGCGATTGGTAGTTGTAAATGGACGTGTCCGAAACGCCTCTGTTGTGCTCCGGTTGAATAGAATTTGCATTTCATGTGATGTTCGGCCACTTCTGTAGTACGGGACATTCGGAGAAGCGCCCGGGCCAGCTGCCCCTTCAGGGCCGCGGAAATGCCTCACTTTTTCCACGCCCCGGCTGCGTCTATCGAACTAAATCAATAACCGCCCTGCGCTAAAAAATCTACTGGCACAAGATATCGGACAGGCCAATGGTAAACAGCCGGGTGATCGCATCAGAGTTGCCCACGGCGCTTGGCACTAACCACAGTGAACCCGTCGCCTGCCCCCGGCATACGCAGGTCAGAAAGCACCACACCAAAAAGGACCGGTGACCGTCAAATAAACGGCGCCGGCAACGCAGAATCGAGCCACTCGGGATGGTCATTCCGCCCAGGCAACCACTTCTTAACGAGCCGCATCCAAATTCCTTAAATCCGCAAGGCGACTATGCGTCACGTCTCGCTAAGGCGTTCTTCATCCGCCGGCCGTTTCGAGAATATTCGACGGCCACGGTGTGCGCGGACCTCATTCCATTTCCCCTCAGGAGTCAGTTTCGATGGCGTCCTCGGTTAAGAAGCCAAATCTTGGGCGAGATGGTGACAGCCATTTCCCTCAAAATGGGCACGAGCATTCCTCTTCCGAATACATGGCAGTTATTCTTGAGTGCCTTCAGACCATGAAGAACGGCGACTTCAGGGTTCGCCTTCCCGTTGCATGGACTGGCTTGGCCGGAAAAATCGCCGATAACTTTAACGAAATTGTCGCTACTAACGAGAAAATTGCCCTCGAACTCAAGCGCGTCGGACAAGCGGTCGGCAAAGAGGGCAAGACTCGCGAACGCATTCGCGTGGAGCGGCGACTCGGCGCATGGGACGACATGGAAGTGTCTGTCAATACCCTGGTCGAGGACTTGCTCCGACCCACCAACGAAGTCACCCGTGCCATCGCTGCCGTTGCCCAGGGCAACCTTACGCAGACGGTGCGGCTCGACGTAGATGGACGCCCTCTCGAAGGCGAATTCCTTCGCTCCGCCAACATCGTCAACACCATGATCCAGCAGCTCGGCATTTTTACTGCCGAAGTTACGCGCGTGGCTCGCGAAGTTGGCACCGACGGAAAACTAGGCGGCCAGGCATTGGTGCCTGGAGTGGCAGGCACTTGGAAAGACCTTACCGACTCGGTTAACTCCATGGCCTCAAATCTCACCGGGCAGGTTCGGAACATTGCTGAGGTCGCTACAGCCGTAGCCAGTGGCGACCTTTCTCGCAAAATCACCGTCGACGTCCGCGGCGAAATCCTTCAGCTGAAGGAAGCCATCAACACCATGGTCGATCAGCTTCGCTCCTTCGCATCGGAAGTGACACGCGTGGCCCGCGAAGTTGGCACTGATGGCAAGCTGGGCGGCCAGGCAGTAGTACCCGGCGTGGCTGGAACCTGGAAAGATCTCACAGACTCAGTGAACGCCATGGCCGGCAATCTTACAGCGCAGGTTCGCAATATCGCGGAAGTTACAACCGCCGTGGCGCGTGGCGATCTCTCGCGCAAAATCACCGTCGACGTGAAGGGCGAAATTCTCGAACTCAAAGACACCATCAATACCATGGTCGACCAGCTCAATGCATTCGCGGGCGAAGTCACCCGCGTGGCTCGCGAAGTGGGTACTGAAGGCAAGCTGGGTGGTCAGGCCAGCGTGCCCGGCGTGGCCGGAACGTGGAAAGACCTCACTGACAACGTGAACTTCATGGCCGGCAACCTCACCGGCCAGGTCCGCAACATTGCTGAAGTGGCCACCGCCATCGCTAATGGCGACCTCTCCCGCAAGATCACCGTCGACGTGCGCGGCGAAATTCTTCAGCTCAAAGAAACACTCAACACCATGGTGGATCAACTCAACCGATTCGCCGGCGAAGTAACCCGCGTGGCTCGCGAAGTTGGCACTGAAGGAAAGTTGGGTGGTCAGGCGCAAGTGCCGGGAGTGGACGGAACCTGGAAGGATCTCACGGACAACGTCAACTTCATGGCCAGCAACTTAACCGGCCAGGTTCGAAACATTGCAGAAGTTGCTACTGCCATTGCGAACGGGGATTTGTCGCGCAAGATCACGGTCGACGTCCGCGGCGAAATTTTGCAGCTTAAAGAAACGCTGAATACGATGGTTGACCAGCTCAACCGC
>JANXQR010000396.1 GCA_025353435.1 Acidobacteriota bacterium
CTCCCGGAGGCACCGGCGTCTGAGCCGCGAGTTGGTTCAATATATTCATGGCCTGGTCAATACGGCCTTTCGCGGCCAGTTGCTGGGCGTCTTCAAACGTGGATGCGGCAACAGCGGAATCGCCAATTGCCACTGCGGGCGCCTGACCGCTAAAGGAGAGGGAACCGAGGCAGAAGAACAGCGCCGCGAATGAACTGCGAACCATATCAAGACCCGAATGAAAGTGTAGATTGGCCGCTTGCACGGAAGCCAATTGCGCGCCCTTGCGGTGAATTCGTCGCAACAGCAAGGAAAGAGGGGGAGCCGTAGCTCCCCCTCGGTTGTGGTCGTTTGCGGCTCCTCGCAAATTAGAACTGAACGCGAAGAGAAAACTCGAGCTGACGCGGTCCACAGCTGGCGCCGGGCTGGTCGCAGCCCTGCCCCTGGCCGGTGATCGAGCCGGCCGTATCGCCCGCCTTGGCAGAGTGTCCGCCAAGCACGTCGTTGTTGGGGTTACCCGCTGTAATGTGGTTGAAAGCGTTGAAGGCGTCCATGCGGAATTTGATCGCTACGCTCTCCCAGACCGAAAACACCTTGCTGAGGTTCATGTCGGACGTCCAGAAGCTGGGGCCGGTGTAGGTGTTGCCGCCGGCGTTGCCGATCTTGTCCAAACCCGGGAAGCTGAAGACACCGCCTGTCCTGGGCTGGGCATTGAAGAAGCTCCGTGAGTGCGTGGCGGGGTTAAAGGAAGTGAGGCTGGTCTTCATGTGACCGTTCGCCTGGGGACGGCAAGGCGCCGAACTGGAGCCGGTGGTTTCATTGCAGTTCTTGAACTCCCAACCCGCGGGCGCGGAGCCGGAACCAAGATAGGGATTGAATTCGCCGAAGCCAGGAGTCCACGGCAGGCCACCAGCCAGGGTGAAGGTGCCGGCGATCTGGTAGCCGCCTATCAACAGGTCCGTGGCGCGGTTGGCATCCTTAATCAGATCTTTGCCCTTGCCGAAAGGAAGATCATAGCTGCCGTAGAGGGTGACCTGTTGACGGCGGACGTTGCTGTCGCGGATGTGGGTAACTGAGTGGCTCCATGTCCAGAAGTTATTCTGGTCGGCAAAAGCGCTGGCCCACTGGTAGTTGGCATTGATGTTGAGGCCGTGTTTCATTGTCTGCCCCATCGTTACCTGCAGGGCGTCGAACTTGGTGTTCTGGTCGTCTCCGTAGTAAGAGATGCCGCTGGTCCAGCCGCACATGCCCGGTTTGAGGTTGGGGTTGGTCGACGGATTCACGTAGGAGGGGTCCTTGCAGGCCGGCAAGCTTCCGCCATAGTAGCGCTGTAAGAGTTTAGGATCCTTTACGCCGCCCGAATACCCTGCAGGAAGCTGGCCGTCCAGGCCATTTGGATCCCAATTAAGGGGCTGGCCGGTGACGCTGTACTGCCCCGGCAGGAACAAGGCTGCTTCGTTGGGGAAGGTGTTGTTTTGGGCGCTGTCCCCAAGCGTATGGGTTCCCTTGTTGGCAACGTAGGCAATGGTGAGACTAGTCGTCGGCGTAAGTGCGCGCTGCACGCTCAGGTTCCAGGCATCGATGGTGGGAAAATGCAGTGGGTTGGGCCGAGCCTTCGATTGAATCTGATACCCAGGGTTAGGCAGCAGGCCATTGGCGGGTATGGCGAGCAGAGCGTCTGCGCTCGGCGGACCCACTGCGAAGTCCACTGCCGTTGAGGTAAGGCCACCCTGGCGGGTCACGTTCTGGTTGGCCAGAATGGGCAGATTCTGCGTAACCACGTGTCCGAAGATGGAGCCGAAGACGCCCAGGTCAAAGCTGCGTCCGTAGCCGGCGCGGATAACCGTCTTGGGGTCGAGCTGGTAGGTGACGCCAAGACGAGGCGCCAGCCCTTTTACCATTTCGGTTTTCCAGCCCATGCTGAGGTTGTTGCTGCCGTATCCGGCTACGTGCAGGTAGCCGTCTGCCAGATTCAACAGCGCGCCATTGCCCTTTGCGTTGACCGCTTCCGGAGTGTAGAGCTCCCAGCGCAGCCCTAGATTCAGGGTCAGCTTCGGGTTCACACGCCAGGAGTCCTGGCCATAGAAGTAAAGTCGCTTCTGCGATTCCTTGGCGTCGGTTGAGACCGAGACGTAGCGGTTGAAGCTGTCCGACTGGCCGACCATGAAGCTGGCCCAGGCCTGACCGCCTGTGCCCTCCTTCGGGAGGGCGCCAATGCCGGAACTCGAGGTCTGATTGGATGACATGTTGAACAGACCGGAGCGGTCGTTATCGGAGGGAACGCGCAGGTTGTTGGCAAAGCGGAGGTCAACGCCCACTTTCAAGGAGTGATTGCCCAGGATCTTGGTCCAGTTGTTGACAAACTGGAGCTGGGATTCCTTCTCGGTCAGCGGGCAGTTGCAGCGGCCGATATTCAGGCCGGCGCCGATGTGCGAGGTACCCGGGCCTGAGGGGATTTGCCATCCGGGTGCGCCGGAAGTGAAGTAGCTGCCGGTGTTAATGCCGGGAATGCCAATGGTGGTGGCGAAAGACTGGCCCTGATCGTACTTGGCCGTAGTGATGTTGTAGCGGTAGTAACCGACGCGGAAGTCAGTCAGCAGGCTGGGGCCGATAGCGATGTCCATGCCAGTGGCCAGGCTGTCGTTGTTTCCCTTGGAGCTGCCCGAGAGCCCGCCTGTGCCGAAGCCCGGCCCGCCCGCCGCGCCGTACATGGCTTTACCCGACAATGTATCGGAAAATTTGGAATAACGCCCGAACGCGTGCATCTTCTCGTTGATGGTGTAGTCACCGCGGACCGTATACGAATCAGCATTGAAGAGACCGCTGCCGGAGCCGCTGAAGTTGTTGCCGATGCCCAGGCCCTTGGGGTCGGTGGGCGAAGCGCCGTTGTTGGGCGCGTAGGGCTGCAACAGCTTCATAATCGCCAATGCGGGAGCAGACAGCTTACTGGCTGGAATTACGCTGTTGGCAAATGCCGCGCCACCGCCGGACGTGGAGTTGTCATAGATAGCGTTACCAGAAACCGTGGTGTACTCGCTGAAGTCGCAGCCGTCCGGTCCCAGGCAGCTCGACACAAGGTGGGCGGTGGGAACCGTGTCGCTCGTGGAGGTGCCAACCTTGGAACGGATGCCTTCGTAGTTCCCGAAGAAGAAGGCTCTGTCCTTGAGGATTGGGCCGCCGATGGATCCGCCCAAGCGGTTCTTGAGCCCTGGCGGGATGGTGGCCGTGTTGTAGGGATTGCGTGCGAGGTTCGCATTGCCGGTGCGGAAGTCGTAGGCGCTGCCGTGAAACTTGTTGGTGCCGGAGCGGGTCTGCGCGGTAACCACCGATGAGACAGCCTTGCCCAGTTCCGCGTCAAAGTTCTGGGTGGTGATCTTGGTTTCGGTCACGGCATCGAGAGCAGGATTGATGACGATAATGCCCAGGATTGGATCCTGGTTATCGGTGCCGTCCAGCTCGAAGGCGGTTCCGCCGAAGGCCTGGCCATCCACCATAATCTGTCGGGAACCTTGCGGATCTTCGGTGGCTGCGTGTGACCAGCCAAGAAGCTGCGCGCCGGGGAGCAGAAGCTGAAGCGAGGTAAAGTTCTGGTCGGCAACGGGCAGCGAGGAAACCTGTTGCTGGTCGAAAACAGTCGAAACGTCGGCTCGATCGGTTTTCAGGGCCGGCTGATCTTCCGCGCTCACCTCGACGGTCTCAGTGGCTCCGCCGATTTCCATCGTTGGGTCAATGCGTGGAGCCGTATCAGCTTGAACCGCGACGCCCTCGGTCGCGAAGGTCTTGAATCCCTTTGCCGTGACTTTCACGTTGTATACGTCTGGGATGAGGTGGGGAACACTGTAGTCGCCAGATCCGTTGGAAGTAACGGTGACTACGGTTCCCTTGGCTACGTCTGTCACTGTGACGGTGGCCTCGGGTACGGCCGCCCCGCTCTTATCGGTTACAGTGCCAAAAATCGACCCGTATACCGACTGTGCTCTTGCAGGCGCAAGTAGCACCAAGCTCACGCAGGCGAATAACGCCAGCGCGAGGGCTGTGCGAATCATCTTGTTCATGCGGTCTCCTGAAGCTGTTCTTGTTTTTTTGTGTGAACTTATTGTGGTATTACCCGGCCGGTTAGTGTTCCAGCCGCCTTGCAAGGCTCGCCCGCCACGATGACGGGGTCGCGAAGTTGTCGAAGATGCTGCGTCTCAAGTGAAACTTAGACTGAGGCTCAAATAGCATTCCCCGAAGCAAAGCGAAACAATATCGAATGACCGTTGCGGCTGTCAACGTTCAAATTGGCCGATTTCAGCAAAGTGTTGGCGAGGTTATATACCCGAAAGATGGAAACTGTTACATTCACTTACGCCTTTTCTGTCATTAGTTTGCAGGAGGTTTCAACAGTTTCAGAGGAAGCTGCCGTAAAAAGCGATTTATCCACCCTCGGTCCGTTGTCACACTCGCATGTGTCTAAGCGGCAGTCTTCGTTGATGAAGACGTTTTCAGGAATTGTCGCCCATGTTCGTATTTTCTTCGCTTAAGCCCTTCCAATTGTCACTCGATTGTCGTGACCAGGCGCCGTCCGCATTTCATCCACTCCCGCTGACATGCGCCGCCTCTGAACGCCACGGCACTGAACGCGAGCGATTTTAATACCGGCTGAAGCTGCTCCGGGAACGATTTTTCCTGGACTCGATCTAGAATGAGACAACGCTGAAGAAATTTGGGGCCCAAACAAAATGTTTGTGCTCACAAGCTCCCATCGCTAGTCAGGCAGGCGCCAATGCTCCTCGATCTCGGCAAAGCGCTTTCGTTCTTCACCTGCATCGTGGTCGTCTATCACGCCGCCATTCACACCTTATTTGTGCCCGGCGCTCAATGGGAAGAGGGCTTGGCCCTGGCACTCCTCAAGCTCGCACTCGCCGCTTGCGTCTGCTTCCTCAGCGGCATGGTCTTCACCTGGCCCACGAGCACCAATCCTGATCGCGGCGTGGCCTTAAGCGCCACATTGCCGGTGCGCTTCTTCTTCTGGTCTTCGGCGGTTATCGTGGTGCTTCTCCTCAGCTCCTGGTACTTCAGCGACCTCGTACAGCAAGCCGCTCCTTTCATCTCCAGCCGCTCCATGCAGCGCTTCTGATCCCGCAACACTGCCTTCGCCCCTCACAGTGCCAATTGGCCCCGGGAACCGCCCCATTCTTCTTTTCGTAATCTTTCACGATGAACGCCCTTTCGAGTTCGCGTGGCATGTCCGCTGACGTTGACCGCGCCGCAGAACTCTGGCATCACTCGGCGGGTCCATGGATCAATCCGTCCCCGCGATTTACCCCGCGCGAACAACAGGTCCGCGAACATGCCTACGACTCCGCAATGCGCGATGTGGAGCGTCACTCAAAACAGGCCGTTCGCTTTTCACCAAAGGAAACGCAGCAGGGCCTGATCGCGTCCTTTGCCCGCTTTGCCGCCACGGCACTCGACCTCGAAGAGCCGGCCGTTACCCTCCTCACGGAAAGCTTTTTGCCCGTCGGCACTGAGTTAGCTCGATGGGCTCGCCGCTTCGATCCAACCCTCAGCGCGCCCGACATCGTTCAGGCCTGCCGAAATGCGTGGACCGCCTGTGGCATGCAGCCGCTGCTCGGCGCGCCTCTCGGCCTCACGCCCGCTATCTTTGGCTACAGCCTGCTCTACCCCTACACCGACAACTACCTCGACCAGCGCAGCGTCTCGCGCGACCGCAAGCTCCACTTCAGCGAGCGCTTTCGCAGCCGCCTGCAAGGCGAGGCTCTCACTCCGGTCGGCGATCACGAAGCTTCAATCTGGGATCTCGTGCGGTTGATCGAAGGCCAATTTCCACGATCCCGCTTTCCCTGCGTCTTCGAATCTCTGCTCGCCATTCACAACGCGCAGGAAGAAAGCCTCGCCCAGCTGCATGCCGGCGACCGCTGCGATGAGCGCGAGATCCTCCGCATCAGCTGCTTCAAAGGCGGTACTTCTGTCCTCGCCGATGCTTTCCTCGTCCACGGCATCCTGACTGCGCAACAAAACCATTTCGCTTTTGATTGGGGTGTCCTGCTGCAGCTCGGCGACGATCTGCAGGATGTGCAGGAAGACCTTGCACGCGGCTCGGCCACTCTATTCACGCGCGCCGTTCACTGTCGCCAGCCGCTCGACAACCTCGCCCTGCAGCTGCTCAACTTCGGCGACACGGTCGCAGCCAGCATGGATGCCCTGCCGCACGGCACCACAACGCACAAAAGCCTGCTGCGCATGAGCTGGCGTTCTCTCGTGCTCATGGCCGTGGCGCAGGCTCACGAATACTTTTCGCCAGCGATCGTTGAAGAACTGGAGCCTTGCTCGCCATTTCGTTTTGCATTTCTTCGCGCTCGTCGAAAAAAACTCGATGGAAGATCAGGCCTCTTTCAGCGCCTCTTCCCGGTTCTTCTCTCCGGCGATGAAGAACCCGCAATCCAGCTCCCGATCCCGCACCCGCGCCAGAACTTTCCACTCATCCCGCCAATCACACTCGCTTCGGACCTCACCGCGTAAACAGCCTCGACCTAATGCAGGGCCTGCACAAACATCAATGACATCACGAACGCAATGAAATCCTCGACGAGCGCCGCCGGTAGATCGCGATGAAAAACAGCAGCCAGCTTCGACCGCACCGCCGCTCCACCCAGCGTTCCCACAACAGCTCCCACCGCACCTAGCGCCGCCATCATGACCATGGCATTCCGCGCCACTCCGATCGTCGCCCCGCATAGAGCCCCGCTCACAATACGCGCAATAAACGGCCCGGCAGTCTTGCGGCTCGGCGTCATCGGTAGCTTGTCCGCGATCAGCTCTCCAACTGCCAGCACCGTAAAGAGGATGCGTGTGTACTTGTATCCCATGAACGCCAACGGCGTGGCATCGACGTTCACGATCCCCACCCACACAGCCCAGCTCACGACGCACGGCGCCAGCATCGAGCGCATCCCCGCCACAATTCCAAAGACCACAGCACACAGAGCGCTCATCAACCCACCTCACACCCAGTATTCCCTCAGCCCTTCTGCTTCGCAGGCACCAGCGCTTCGTTCTTCAGGATCTTTCCGCCCTCTTCAATGACGTAGAGCCGGTTT
>JANXQR010000407.1 GCA_025353435.1 Acidobacteriota bacterium
CGTGGGAACGCATCACCAATAGCCGCTCGTTCAGATCGGCATCGTTCGTAACAAGCATTCCGCCATCGCCTGCGCCACCCAGGTTCTTGGTTGGATAAAAACTCAGGCAGCCGACCGTGCCGATGCTTCCCGCCTTCCGGCCCTTGTAACTCGCCGAGATAGCCTGCGCCGCATCTTCAATCACATACAGATGATGCCGGCGCGCGATCTCCATGATCGGATCCATATCGCACATATGGCCGTACAAATGAACAGGAATAATCCCCTTGGTGCGTGGAGTGATAGCCCGCTCGATTAGTTGCGGATCAATGTTATAACTGCGGGGATCAATGTCCACAAACACCGGAGTCGCACCGACTCGGGCGACGCACCCTCCGGTCGCAAAAAACGTGAATGAGGTCGTGATCATCTCATCGCCAGGGCCAATCTCAAGCGCCATCAGTGCTGCCAGCAGTGCGTCCGTACCGCTCGAGACGCCTATACCGTAGCGGCAATCGCTCAGAGCCGCGACCCGCTGCTCTAACTCCTCCACCCTCGGGCCGAGAATGCATACCTGCGATTCGAGAACTTCGCTCACCGCAGCCAGGACTTCGTCCTTGATGCCGGCATATTGCGCTTTCAGATCGAGAAGGGGAACTTTCATTACCGCGTACCTGCAATCCGTATTTCACTTCCTGCATCGTTAAATCGTCAGGTCATCCATGTAATCACGCTAACCCACTAATGGATCGCCATAGCTTCCAAGTGGCTTCGTGTCGACTCGTAAGTCAGGCGAATTCCTTCCGCTAAGCTTCGGCGCGCCTTCCATCCGAGCGCCACCATCCGGCTCACGTCAAGCAGCTTCCTCGGCGTGCCATCGGGCTTGCTCGGGTCAAACACCAACTCCCCATTAAATCCCAACACGCCGCTTATGATCTCGGCCAGTTCACGAATCGTTACATCTTCGCCTGTTCCCACGTTGATCAATGGCGGAATATCCGTCCGCAATAAACTGGAATACTCGCCATCTGAGAGATTCATTAGAAACACGCATGCTTCAGCAAGATCATCGCTGTACAAAAACTCACGGCGCGGTGTGCCGGTTCCCCACACCTCCAGTTTGTGCGCGCCACACATTTTTGCCTGCACTACTTTGCGTATCAGCGCCGGAAGCACATGCGAGTTCGTCAAATGGAAGTTGTCGCCCGGCCCGTAAATGTTAGTTGGCATCGCCGACAGAAACTTGGTGCCGTATTGCCGATTGTAGGACCAGCACATTTCCACCCCCGCGATCTTCGCCAATGCATAGGCGCGATTCGTAGGTTCCAGAGGCCCTGTCAGCAGGTACTCCTCCTTGATCGGCTGCGGGCATAGTTTGGGATAAATGCAACTCGACCCCAGAAACAGCAGCCGCTTTACTCCATTGCGATAACTGGCGTCGATAACATTGCTTTCAATGGCAAGATTCTCGCGGATGAAGTCGGCAGGGAATGTGTCGTTGGCAAGGATGCCGCCCACTTTTGCAGCGGCCAGAAATACGTAGTCTGGGCGCTCGCGTTCAAAAAACCGGTCGACCTCCGGTGCTTTGGTCAGATCCATTTCTGCGCGTGAGCTAAGAATCAGCTGATGGAGCCCGCTCCCGTTCAGGGCGCGCACAATTGCACTGCCAACCAGGCCACGGTGCCCCGCTACATAGATTCGACTTTGTGAATGCATTCAACTCCCAGTGCCAGCACGCACACAACCTTCGGAGGATTTGACACGCGGTTGAGGGGTCTCGCCTGACTCCATGAGAAGTATAAATTGGGAGCCATTCGGTTGCTCCCGATGCGGCCGAATTCACGCAACGGTAAGCTCCAGGCGTCGAATTCCCGGGCAGAGCCGTCCATTTTCTTGAATTAACGAATGCGCTTGCGCAAATCCGACGTGGCCATGTCGAACGTGGCGAACCGCTTATGCTGCCCCGTGATCTCGGACCGCAACTCGTTCCAAAGTTCATTCGGAATCTTCAGGAATATCTCTACAACCGCCGGGTCGAATTGTGATCCCGAGCAGCGGAGGATCTCTTCACGCGCCGCATCGAAACTGCGCGCTCGACGATAGGGCCGGTCACTCGTAATTGCATCGAGTGTGTCAGCCACCGCAAAGATGCGTGCCCCGATTGGTATCTCGACGCCGGCCAGCCCATTCGGATATCCCGTCCCGTCGTAATGCTCCTGGTGCGAATACACAATCTCCGAGGCGTCACTGAGAAATGGAATTTTGCGCAGTATTTGGTAACCCCGCGAGCAGTGCTCACGCATGATCTCCTGTTCCTCCGGAGTCAGCGGCCCGGGCTTGCGCAGGATATGGTCGGGAATCGCCATCTTGCCAATGTCATGCAGAAACGCGCCCCGGGCAATCACCTTGATCTCCGACGGCTTGATGCCCATCGCCCGCGCCAGCGCGATCGTATACGCCGTTACTCGTTTGGAGTGGCCCTCGGTCTCCGAGTCCTTCAGATCCAGTGCGTCACCCAAGGCCTCGAGCGTCACATCGTACGAGTGCTCAAGCTCCGCCATGGCCTGGCGCAGCATCTCCGTTCGCGCCTGCACCACCTGCTCAAGGCTCTGCTTGTAGTTCTGGCTTTCTTCCATCGCTTTGCGATGGTCCAGCGCGCGAAGCACCGTTCCCACCAGGTGTTCCCGCTCAAATGGCTTGAGAAGATAGTCGTAGGCCCCGCGCCGCATGGAATCAATGGCCACGCTAATATCGTGGATCGCCGTCACCATCACCACCGGCAGGTGTGGCTCGCGTCCGCGAATCCGCTCCAGCAACGCGATTCCATTGCCGTCCTGCATCACAATATCGGTCAGCACCAGGTCAAACGTGCTGCCCTCCATGATGTCCATCGCCTCATGGCCGCTCGACGCCAACTGCACATCGTAGCCCTGCCGCTCCAGCGTCGCGCCCATCATCGATCGAATGTGGCTTTCGTCGTCCACAATCAGGATTCGCGCCGTTTTGTGAGATCGCGCAATAGCGCGTACTCCTCCGTCCGTGGCGCCGTTCACCACGAACTTCCGCAATCCCGTTCCTGTGGGTTCCAAATTCAAGCTTGCTCTCCAAAGCAACCAGCCAATTCCCGGATTCACGCCGACAGCTTCCACGCAGCGCGACCAGTCGTCAGAAATCACTTAGGAATTATCGGCCGTCAACGGGGGAGACATTAAACCCGCCGGGTCATCCCTTGGATCTAATAAAACTGCGCTCTTCTTTGCAACTTGCAGATTAGGAAAATTGCAGCCTCAGATTTGCGGGTCGGCTGCTAAAAATACGCATCTCTTTATCCCGCGGTCCTGCCCAAAATATATTCAGGTGCCTACACAAACGTACCACTATTTCCACTGCGACGTGCACCTTAAGTGCCTCAATTTCAGACTCCTGGGTAACACTTATTGGGTACAAACCGGGGACCCATTTGTGCCAGCGCAATCAACAAAGGTAATCGCGAACCGTTACCCTCAATTCGCCCTACCCCTGCTCTTTCTTCCTTGCGCGCCGAGCCGCCGCCCATCCCTCTTTGGTTATTTGCCGCGAACGACCCACTGCCAGCGACCCCGCCGGCACGTTCCGCGTAATGCACGATCCGGCCCCGATATAAGCTCCATCTTCGATCGTGATCGGAGCCACCAGCGTCGAATCGCTGCCCACAAAAACCCCTTTGCCAATAATGGTTTGGAACTTGTTCACCCCGTCGTAGTTGCAGGTAATTACCCCAGCACCGATGTTCGTGCCCTCGCCTACGTCGGCGTCTCCCACATACGCCAGATGGTTCGCTTTGGCTCCCTTGCCCAACCGGGCCTTCTTGGTCTCCACAAAGTTGCCCACATGCGCGTCTTCGCCAATCTCGCTGCCCGGCCGCAAATGCGCAAACGGCCCGATTTTCGCTCCAGTCTCCACCCTGCTGTCGCTCAGGACGCAGTTTTGACGGACCAGTACGTTATCGGCCAGAGTGCAGTTTTCAATTACTGTGAACGACCGGATCAGGCATCCGGCCCCAATCCGCGTCGTGCCCAGCAACTGCACATACGCCTCAATCACAGTCCCCGCCCCTACTTCTACCTCCGCGTCAATCACGCAGGTGTCCGGCCGGAAGATCGTCACCCCGGCCTCCATCAGGCGCCGCGCTTTTGCAGTCTTTTCCACTGCATCGGCGGCCACCAACTCGGCGATGTTTCCCGCTCCATGCCGCTCGATCGGAGTCATTGCCTCAACATCCTTGTGGTCCTTCGGATCGCTCACTGCTGCTCTCCGCCCTGCGTGCCGCCCTTCGGCATCCCGGGAATCGAAATGTCCACCGGATGCGCAGCGCCCATCTTCAACTCCTCCAGCCCCGGCTTGATCTCCGCCGCGTTTCCCACCACCAACACCGCAAGCTGGTTGGCGTGGATGTACTTCTTGGCCGCCGCATTTACGTCAGCCAGCGTCACGTTCTTAAGCGCCACTTCATAGGTCTCCAGGTAATTTGCCGGATAACCGTAGAACTCCAGCCGCACCTGTTCTGCCAGCACTTTTTCCTTGGTGTCATAACGGAAAAGAAACGCGTTCAAAATGTCGTCCTTGGCGCGCTTCAATTCCTCATCGGTGAACGGCGCCTGGTCCAGGCCCCCGATCACCTCCATCGCAGCCTTGGTTGCGTCAACCGTCGACGTGCTCTTGGTCAGCACCTCCACGTTAAAGGTCGCGGGATGGTCGTACCCGAAGCTGAGCCCGCCGCCCACCTCATACGCCAACCCCAGCTTGGTGCGCACCGTCTGGAACAGCCGGCTCGCAAACCCACCGCCAAGAATGTCGTTCATCACCGCCAGCGCCGGCACATCAGGATTCCTCCGCACCGTGCCCAGCCCAACAATCTGAATATTCGACTGGTTCACATCACC
>JANXQR010000444.1 GCA_025353435.1 Acidobacteriota bacterium
AGGTTCCCGGACGTATTGTCGGCCACTCTTCCCCTTGACGAATCTTCGCCTTCTGGCTTCCGAGTAGGGGGTCACTCGGGAACTCAGATCGACGGGACAGAGTTTGCCTCATTCCCATCTCGAACCGGAAGGAGATCACTCGGGTTCTGGCGTCTTAGCATAGCCTGAAAAAGCATGGCGGAGGCGTATAGCGCGATACAGATAATCAGGCCAAGCGCAAGACTCACAAGGCCATCAGCAGTCTCTGTCAAAACAAAGTTGATGTTTGTGATCTTCTCGGCCCTTGCAGAGAAAAAGACATTAGCCGTGGACCAAGTGACGTTCAGCAATGATGCGAAGAAAGTGAGTACCGAGAGTTCCTTGAATGAATGTGCCTTGGCGCAGCAATGCGCCCACAACGAACTCACAACTGTGGCCGGGACTGGACGCTTTCGTGCGATGCGGAGTTTTCGCAGGTTTACGATTATTTTGATGGCTCGGACAATGAAGACCACGAGAACGATCAGAATGTACAGCGCAAACACCTGCGTATACCAAGGCTGTGCGCCATCGACGTACATCGGCTGGAATGAAACCGTTTGATCGTCTTGCATCACGCTCCCGGGACTGCTTAACCCGATTGATCATAGTTTTGGTATTGCACCTTTTTATTGGACACCGAGAGGTTGGGGATTGTTCCGGGCGAGTTGTCGACAACTCGGAAATTACTCTTCGGTTAACAGTCTGCGCATCTGTTACACAAGTAGTAATTTCCGAGTAGGGGGTGACTCACCCGGAATTGATTCATGCGCTTTGTGTCACATGATGAACGCTAGAACCATGCCCGCCAGAGCAATCCCAACCCACACTTTCGCTAAGAAGAGGATGGTGTCTCGGTCCATTTCTCTTCCAGTCGTCTTACCCCAGCCTACGGAGACAATGAACCCCACGATCCCAAGCACCGAACAAATGATCAGAGCAGGGGCTTCCCTATGAAAACTATTCACCGCTTCTACTCCTCATGAATGGCGGACAGCAGACTTGAATAACAAACGTCACATTCGCGCTCGTCTCGGCGTCGGCCCACTCGGCAGTAACGAAATGGTAACTGACGAGTTGGGGGTGACTCGGAACCTATCCCCGGACTCCGGCGCAACATCACGCGTGTGACAGCTGCCAAAGTGTCCTGTGTGTGCGACCCGCGCAATGCCTTCCGGCCTACGATGGCGGATATGAATCGGCTTGGATTCACACTCATGCTCATCGTGCTGTCGCCATTGGCGACAGTTTGCCAGACCGCGCCGCAGGGAGACTCGTCAGCACAGAACAGCGGAACCGCGACGACGCCGATCTCGGCAGGGCAATGGCAACGTGTTCAGCGCCTTCCTTTTGGCCAAGAGATCGTGGTGGCCAACACTTCTGGTCCGCCGATTGATTGCGAGTTCGCTGGAGCCAACGATGCGACGCTATTGTGCGATGACCCCGACCACATCGCGGACACGGGTTTCCAGTTTGAGCGCAGTCGCGTGCTCGGCGTGGATGTGGTGCGCAAGCCAAGAAAGAGGCGGTACCGAGAGTGGCATTTCCACGGCAGATTCATAGCCGACGCGATCGTGGGAACTATCGTAGGCATGGGAGTGGGTAGGGGCGGGGGCGCGAAGGCCGGGGTACTGATGGGCTTGGCGGGGGCGCTGGTGACCGAGGGCGTTGCCGGCGGAGTGCGGCCAGCCGCAACGCACTGGCCTTAGCATGGCCGATGATGGTCGAAGAGCGCGGCAAACCTTGATCCTGAGCGAGTTGTCGGCTACTCGGACCTTTGACGAATCTTCGCCCGTGGGAGCAGGTGGTTGGCCGGGTTAGGGAAGAGTCGGGGGTGATACGTCCGGAACGCGTGGCTTCGAGCTACTTCGGAATGACGCCCATCAGTGGGGTCTCCTCACTTCGCGACGCTATGTTTGTGGCGATTACGCCCTCTACCACAGCAAGAATCAGGAAAAGAAGAATGACGGAGCTGGCCCATACACACAGTCCGCAAAGCCCTGCGAGGCACCACGAAAGAATCGCACCCACCTTGGGCCATCTGAATGTGATCAGCGACGCTGGAATTAAAGCAAGAGATGCCCAGAGAACAATCATTACGGCTCCGCTTCGTGCGTCGTGTACGGGGTCTGCTCCAAACGCCATTGTCATCACCGCGAGCCACGCATCGCCAAGCGCGACGACGATCCCAGTTAGAAGAAGAGTGAAGTTCCCTGCGTTATACCGGGTCACAACCATAGGACACCTTTGGCTTTGCAAATAAGCCTAACAAATCGCACTTTGGAACTCGGCTCGATATCGTATTGTGAGCGTTGGTTCCCAAATTGTCGGCAACTCGTCCCTTTGACGGTTCTTCGCCCCAGAGGCTCCCACCGCCGCCGCGCGAACCACTCACTGTCTGAAAA
>JANXQR010000746.1 GCA_025353435.1 Acidobacteriota bacterium
CGACCTTGCTCATTGGATTCGATTCCGCATGGACCGCTAAGAATTCGGGCGGGCTGATCGGCGTGCTCCGCTCGGATAATGGGACAAATACCGAACTCGGTCCGCCGAGGATTGTCAACTATACACAGGCCCAAGAAGCCATTCTCGATTGGCAGGCCGAGTCGACCCCCTCGGCGACAATCGTGCTGCTCGACCAGCCTACCATCGTAACGAATCCAGAGGGCCAGCGGCCCGTTGAAAACATTGTTGGGTCCGCGGTTAGCCGGTACGGTGGGATGCAGCCGGCCAACAGGTCAAAGAAGGAGATGTTCGGGACTGAGGCCCCCGTGTGGGATTTCCTGAAGAGGTTCGGCGGGGCGGCGAATCCGCTGGGGCCGGTCGCCGGCACGCTGGTGATCGAGACCTACCCTGTACTGGCGATGATTGCGCTCGGCTGGACACTGCTTGACGTGTCCAGACAGGCCCGCCCTACTAACCGCCTGCCCAAGTACAACCCGGAGCAGAAGAAGACCTTCTCAATTCTGGACTGGCAGCATGTCTGCGGGCGTCTGATGGTTTAAGGGAGCGTGGACTCATTGGAATCGGTCAGTGGATCAATGACGCTGCTGGGAGGTCACCGCTGTGCAAGCCCGACCAGGACAGTCTGGATGCCTGTATTTGCCTTCTGGTTGCGCTCTACTTGGCTGAGAGAAAGGACTGCCTGATGGTTGGCGATCTGCAGACCGGCTATATTGTCGTGCCGGACGATGTTGAGATTCGCGATGAACTCGCCACTCGCTGCAAGAAGACTGGCAGGGTACCTTCGGAGTGGGTGCAAAAGTTCCATTTGGCAGCAATCAGCCAATCAGACACTCCTGTCCCCGAAGCGTGAATCCACCACCGCCTAACAGGCGGTGGCTTCAGGTTACGGCTGGAAGCCGGATTGATTAGCCATGCGGCCGATTGCACGTCGAATCTCGTTGACAGAATCTGCTTTCAACTTTCAACAAGCAAGCTCCTGCGGTCATACGGCACCGGCCATTGAAGAACCCAATGAAGCAAGAACTTATCCGTCGCCTAAAGGCGAGGGGTTTACCGTCCCCTATAAGGGACTCTAAATTGGCCAGCGAGCTTTTACTACCGCATCATCTCTGAAACGGTCACCGAAGGTTGCATCCAGAAGGCAGCGTCTCACCGTCATTCGTAGAAGGCCCTCCATCTTTTCGTATAGATCGCTATGTTCGCTTTTGGGCAAGATGGTTTCAAGATTGTGTAGGAATCCTTCAGCGTGCACCAATTTCGAGCGCAGTTTCCATGCTTTCGAGATTTCATCGCCTGATAATTGGAGGCCGAATTCGTCGGCAAGCAGTCGAACTCGGCCCTTAAACTGAGGTCCAGAGTTTTGCTCCCCTACGTTGAGCAATGCTTCCAGGCCCGAGACAACGATTGGCCAGCGGGTATCGAGATAGAACGAACGCATGGCGTATTCGTGGTTCCAGAATGCGCGGTGCACCCGCTCATGCATGAGCTTCTTCTTTGATACCCATGGCATCAACCGACGCAGGCACTCTGCGTCCTCCGCGGAAATCCAATCGCGCTGATGTCTACTCAGCAGCAAATCCGGGCTCATGCCCCGGTACTGAACAGCTTTAATCGGTGATTCCGGCGAACCATAGCGAAGAATCCAGGCACAGTATCTGTCGCCAGTGCTCGTTGGATGGATTAGGCGAGACAGCGCAACCACAGCGTGAAGCTCATCCATCCCTTCGTACTGGCTTGCCTCGACTTCGGGCACTCGTCGAAGAAATGCATAGAGATGCCGGTCTGTTTGGTCATTGTTGATGCCATAATGCGGCGGATCGCAAGCCGCCTGAATATGAATCGCAAGCTGTTCGTCGAGTTTCTCGATCCAGAAATCGTCATTCAGTGCAAAGCGCCCG
>JANXQR010000467.1 GCA_025353435.1 Acidobacteriota bacterium
TAATACCTGGCCTAGCAGAACCAACACCGTGATGACCGCCGCTGCTTCAAAGTAGAGGCCGAGATTGCCGGACATATCGCGGAAGGTGGAAGGAAAGATACCTGGCGCGACGACAGCAGCAACACTGTAGAGATAAGCCGCACCTGTGCCAATCGCAATCAACGTGAACATATTCAGGCTGCGATGAACGATAGAGGCCCAGCCACGCTCAAAGAACGGGAAGCCCGCCCAGAGAACCACAGGCGTCGCAAGCGCAAACTCAATCCACCCGAGCAACTGTCCGGGCAGGAGATGTTGCAGCGGGTTGCCGGGCAGAACATCCGAGACCATGACGGCGAGCTGTGGAAGCGTGAGGACAACGCCGATCCAAAAGCGCCGTGTCATGCTGACCAGTTCAGGATTCGCCGAGTCAGCCGATGCGTTGCGGGGTTCGAGCGCCATGCCACAGATGGGACAACTGCCCGGCTGATCTCGCACGGTCTGTGGGTGCATGGGGCAGGTGTACTCAACACGGTCGGTCGTTGCAGAGAGATCGACCGGTTCGAGAGCCATTCCGCATTTCGGGCACGATCCCGGGTTATCCGCCTGCACATCGGGGTGCATGGGACAGGTATATTTACCTGACGTCGCCACCTTGGTCGCACCGGCAGCCGCAGGAGCCGCGATTGATTGTGGCTGACGAGGGGGCATCTCCTTGCCAGCTTGTATGTACTGCGCGGGATTGAGATCGAATTTCTTCTTGCATCCCGATGAGCAGAATGAATGAGTCAGCCCTTGATACTCGCTCTCCCCTGCTGCCTTCGCAGGATCGACCTGCATTCCGCATACTGGGTCTTTCACAACCTCCGCCGATTTCTCTGAACAGCAACTCATCGTGTCCTCCTGACCTTCTTATTGCTGCTGACGCATGAGGCCGCCCAGTCTTACAGTCTCTTCCGGCAGGTGCAATCAAGGCATTTGTGTTCCGCGCAAACGCCGCATACCAGGACCAACTGTTTAGCGACCGCTCTTCTTGCCCGGTGGAGACGTACGGAGACGTTATTTGCAAGATCGACATGCTCGATCGCTTCTCGGTATTCGGTTTTTAAGTCGCCAATCACATCGCCGATGCATGCACAGACCTTCTGTTCGAGCTCCACCTCATAGCTTTTGGAAGCTTCTGCCCCGAACAGCTCGTGAGCTTTGGAGCGAGCAGACCCCCTGCGGTAATGGTCGGTGATGGCATTCCGCAGAATGCGGCAGAACCATGCCACAACGCTCTCCTCGTCACGGAGTTGGGAACCATGCTCCAAGGCCTTCACATAGGCCGATTGGAGGATGTCCTCCGCCGCGGCGGGTTCACCGACGCGGGCCGCGATAAAGCGAAGGAACTCCGAGCGTTGTGCTGTGATCCGCCCTAGAGTCGCACTTTCTTCAAAACCATCCTCGCGACGACTGCGGCACACAGTGGTCATTTCGTCTCCCCTTTGAGATCGCAACCAATGGGGCAGCCCAGGTAGTGCCGCCCCAATAGAACCATACGTATGCGCCGTTCTCGGGGTTAGGTTCACTTTGGTTGGGGCGATGCGCTGCTGCTTTTGCCGTCCATTTTCATACCTGCCATCTTTCCCATACCCACCTGCACAGTTGCAGCGATCAGCTTGTCATTCTTCTTGGTCGCATGGATAACGACGTGGTCGCGGACCTTGATGTCTTTCAGGGCAATCGCTGCGTTCATTTTGTTGAACTTTGTCTCGGCGGTCGTCGTCACGGTCTGGGTCTTTCCGTCTGTTGTGGTCACTGTGATGGAGTTGTCTGTGATGCTGGCAACAGTTCCCATGACGTGCTCCATACCATTGTGCGCGTAGGCGCTGCTCACCATGAGCACGAGCGTGAAGAGAGTTGCGAGTACCTTTTTCATGTGCCGTCTCCGTGTATTAGTGATGGTGCATTGTGGTTACCGGCGAAGCTGGTTTTGCATCGCCCTTCAAGAAGTCTTCTTCTTCCTTCTCCTCCCGAATTTCATCGGGAGATTTCGGATTGAGGTGTTGCATCTCGGTCTCTTCAGCATCCGTGAGTTGCGGTAGATGCCGAATGAACGTGACGAGCTTCCAACTATCCACATC
>JANXQR010000485.1 GCA_025353435.1 Acidobacteriota bacterium
GGTCGGGGAGATTCTCGCCGTGGACGCTAACGAATTTCGTCGCATCGCACTGAGCCTTGAAGGGGCCGAGGAAGGCTCGCACATGGGCGCCGCTGACTTCAGGGTGGGCGGCCGCATCTTTGCGACTCTCGCTGCGGTGAGCCAGGGCTACGGGAATCTCATGCTTACGCCCGAGCGGCAGGCCGAATTTGTTGCCGAGGCACCAGCAGTATTTCTGCCGGTTGCCGGTGGGTGGGGTCGCAACGGCGCGACGCACGTCCGGCTCGCGGCGGCGAATGAGGATCTGCTAATCGGAGCGTTGCGCATCGCGTGGAAGTTACGCGTGGATAAGAACCAGAAAGTCGGCAAAAAGGTTGCAAAGATCAAATCGTGAACGATGGGATTTGTCAGCCTGGGCAGCGATGATCGAGCGCTTTGATTGATCCGCAAGCAAGATCGCGCGCTGAGAACTTTCGAAGTGATTGACGGGAAGCCGGCGTTCGTAGCTTGGGCAAAAGCCCGAGCACCGAATGGCCAAGGAACCCTTCAATCAGCTCGCAGCATCCACCTTGCTGTCCTCCCCGGTTTCACAATTTGAGATCCCGACGATGACAAACAAGCTGTCAGTATCCCAGAACTCGCATCCAAGTTCGTGTGGAGCTCTTGTGAGCATCTTGCCCTAGTCGCCATTTCACTTCATTTCAATCCATGGTCTTTGTACTTCCTAAAAGTCAGGAATGTGCTCAGGCGCACATTCATTCCGAAGCCAGGTCGAGATATGGTGAGCGGGCTCACTGAGCCGTCGGGAAGGATCCACGCGGGAAGATTTACCGTATTCCAGTCCTCAATTCTGCATGTGCAAACAGCTAAAACTGGGTAGTTGGAGACCGGTGGGTTGTGCAGAATGATGTAATCTTTACATGCCGCGTATGGTACCGTTTTAATGAAGTTGTCATCTTCATAGGGCTTCCGCATTGCGGACCTGGCTACGGCGGCAGCGACACAAATGGGGTCGCAATGATCGACGCCTGTTGTTCATCAGATTGATTTTTGGGGAGGAAAAGCAGATGCACCGTCTTGTATTGAAATCCTTGAGCCGAACTCTGGTCTTGATTGCCTTAGCGGGGTTCACTCTGGGGCTGGCTGCTCAAGATGCGCCAAAGCCCGCTGCTAAGAACACAATCTCAGCGGATTCACCGTCCCGCTGGGACTTTTTTGCGGGCTACAGTTATCTTGCTCCCAACGGCACCGTCGATGTTCTTCAGCACGATGGTTCCACCATTCCCGTGAAGTACGACTCGGTCAATGTCGGCGAGTTGGTGAATGCTGCATACTTCTTCAACCGCTATGTAGGCGGCCAGGTTGAGGTAGGTATTCACGAGTACGGGGTTCAAAAGAACAAGATTGATATTTCGACGGGAACCCATGGGAATAATGACGGATTCACGACGGTTGCAGGCGGCATAATATTCCGTTACCCTGGCGACCAAATTACGCCATTCGTGCACGGATTAGTGGGAGGGGCATTAATTGATGGCCCTGAACATGAAGCCTTCACCTGGGGCCCGGCACTTACGGTGGGCGGGGGTGTCGATTATGCGACGCCGCTCTTCCATCATCGCCTGGGAATTCGGGTGTTTCAGGCTGACTTCGAGTACATGCACGCCAACTTCGGCCCGATTGTCTGGGGCGGCCGTGCAAACATTGATGCAGCGCGCCTAAGTACAGGCTTGGTTTACCACATGGGCAGCATCGCTCCTCCGCCGCAGTTGACGGTGGCCTGCTCGGCGAACCCCACCGCGGTATTTCCGGGGGATCCAGTCAATTTGACCTCGACCATCGGCTCGCAAAATCCCAAGCTGGGAGTGGTTTACGCCTGGTCAGGTGACGGCGTAAAGGGCGATGGCGACCACGGGACGGTTGATACTTCCGCCCTGTCTCCAGGCGTGCACACCGTCAAGTGCAATGCCAAGGAGGGCAAGCCGGGCAAGGAAGGCCTGAAGCCGTGGCAAGTGGCTACCGAGGGTTCAACGTCGTTCACGGTGAAGGAATTTGAACCGCCGACGATGAGCTGCTCAGCCAGCCCGACGACGATCAAGCCAGGAGACACTTCCACCATCACCTGCCAGGCGACCAGTCCGCAGAATCGCCCGCTGACCTACACCTACACGGCCTCCGCCGGAACAGTGAATGGTAGCGGCAATACGGCCACCTTCTCATCGACGGGCGCTCCAACGGGTCCGGTGTCGATTACCGGCAACGTGGCCGACGACAAGGGCCACAGCGCGTCGTCGAACTCGACCGTGACAATCCTGGCTCCGCCGCCACCGCCGCAGCCGCATACACAGGCGCTCTGCTCCATCAACTTCACCAACGACAAGAAGCGTCCGACGCGTGTCGACAACGAAGCCAAGGCGTGCCTGGACGAAGTGGCACTCGACCTGCAGAAGCAAACGGATGCCAAGGCAGTTGTTGTCGGTGAGTCCAATGCCAAGGAAAAGGCTGCACAGGATAAGGCTGAAAAGCTGAATGCAAAGCGCAAGCACCCCAAGGACGTTGAGAACACGGCAGCGCAGCGTG
>JANXQR010000509.1 GCA_025353435.1 Acidobacteriota bacterium
GCCGACTACACGCGCCTCACCTACGGATTCACCCTAGCCGCCGGCGAAACTCTTGGCCGCGTAACCCCTGGCATGGCATTCATTTACGTCTCCGGCTCTGGTACTGACAGCTCAGAGAAGGGAGGCATGATGTGGGCTCGCGTGAAAGGCCGCACCGAAAACGCGCTCCTCAAACTCCCTCTCAAAGCGTGGATGTTCCGCCCCGGCTTCATTGAGCCGATGGACGGCATCCGTTCGAAGACTCCGAGCTATCGATTCTTCTATTCCGTTCTCAAGCCGGTTCTGCCGCTCCTCCGCGCCGCAATCCCGAGCAAAATTGTCTCCACGCAGGAGATCGGCAGGGCCATGTTGTCGGTGGCAAGACGCGGCTACTCACAACCAATCCTCGAAACAAAGGACATCCGTGCGGTGGTTCAAGCTTTGTCCTGAGCCCTCATGGTAAAGTGAAAATCCACAGGAGTTCCCTCGCATGGCTGCCGGCATCCAAATTCCGGATCCCAACGAAACCATCGATCTGCAACAGCAGGTATTTCGCCTCCAGGCCCTTCTCGAGGCCTCCCGCCAGGTTCACGCCACCATCCGCGAAGAAGAGGTGCTGGAGTCGGTCCTGCGCATCGTCGTCCGCGAGCTCGAAATGGCCGGCGCTTCCTTCCCCGGCACGGGACTGGCTTATGGAGATGAAGCTCCACCCGACAGCGAGACCGACGCCACTCCCGGTAGTGGAAATAGCCTGGCGGCCGCCATGCAACCCGTGTTTCCTCTGAAAGACCGCGATGGCCGGCAGATGGCCGAGTTGCTGGTTGCGCCGCCGGACAACCGGGAACTCACGATCTATGAGTCCGACTTCCTCGAAGGCCTGGCCCTGCAAGCTGCCGTGGCGCTCGAAAACGCCCGCAACCACAAACGGAATCTAGAATTTGCCCGCGTTCAGCAGGATCTCGACGCTGCCCGCAACATCCAGCGCTCGCTGCTTCCCCAGCACCTTCCCGCGGTGGAGGGCTACTCGCTTGGCTTCAAATCCGCCACCTGTTACGAGGTGGGCGGTGACTATCTCGACATTCTCGAACTCCCCGATGGCAGCTTCATCCTGGCGGTGGCCGATGTGGCCGGCAAAGGCATGGCATCAGCCATCATGTCTACCAGCTTCCGATCCGCCTTCCGCGCCATGGTGGTCAGCGGCGTGTCACTCGACGATGTTGCCGCGCGCATGAATCAGCACCACTGGCTAGAGGGCGAAGAAGCCCGCCGACGATACGTGACCGCCATTTTCCTGCGCCTCTATCCCGAAATTGGCGAAATTGAAGTGGTCAATGCCGGCCACAATCCCGGCTTTGTCATCCACCCTGACGGCACCCGCTGCGAGTTTGAATCCAGCGGAACGCCCCTCGGCCTGTTACCCGGCATGGCCTACACGATGGAGCGCTGCCCCTTCCCGCCCGGCTCTCGCCTGCTTTTTTATACTGACGGGCTGACCGAAGCCTTCCGCGGAGATGAAGAATTTGGTCCGGAACGGCTGATGGACAATTTTTCTAAATGCAAGTCATCAAAGGCCGATGCTATTCTCGATGCATTGTGGACAGCCATACAATCCTTTGTTGAAGGCGGCCCGCAGGGGGACGACATGACAGCCCTTGTCCTTTGTCGCGAGCCCGGAACCGTGCCCGGCAGCGTTCCGGCAAGGGAGCCGGCCGCATGAACCGGAAATCCGCCAATGTAGAGGTGCGCCTGCCCTCGCGCCTCGGCTACGAGAAAGTGGCAATGAGCACCGCGGCCTCTGTGGCCAAGCTCATGGGCTTTCGCGAAGACCGCATCGAGGACCTCAAGACTGCCGTTGCTGAGGCCTGCATCAACGCCATCGAACATGGCAACCGTCTCAACGAAGGCCTTTCCGTGGGCGTGGTGCTGTGCGCCGGCGAAGACTCCCTTGAAGTCAAAGTCATCGACGATGGCAAGGGCATGAAAACCTTCCCCGCCAAACCCGACATGGATAAAAAGATGCACGGTGAAGAGGACCCCCGTGGCATGGGCATGTTCCTGATTCAGGCGCTGGTTGATGAAGCCGAGTGGGTGGCTGGCGCAAACGGCAAAAGCAGTTATGTCCGGCTTGTCATACGGCTGGATTCCCCAACCGATTAACGCCATCTTTCCGGAGAGAAATCAATCGTGCAGAGCGAAACCAAATCTCGTGTCGACCAGCTTACTTCCCCCGCCGGGCACCCCGTCAGCGTCCTCCGTTTTGAGGGCGACATCGCCAGCACCTCGAAGGAGGCCGTTCTCGGCACCTACCAGGCCCTGTCCAAGGAAAAGTACAAGCTCATCCTGCTCGATTTCACCAAGGTGGATTACATCAACTCGAGCGGCATCGCGCT
>JANXQR010000518.1 GCA_025353435.1 Acidobacteriota bacterium
TGCCACAACACGGCTGGATGGATACCGTCGACATTTAACCACGCGGCAGTATTCCCGCTGACGGGCGCTCACGCGACCGTGTCCTGTGTGCAATGCCACACAAATGGCAACTACGCGACGATTCCGAAGGACTGCTATTCCTGCCACACAAAGGACTTCACCGGCACCAATAATCCAGGCCACGTTCAGCTCAACCTGCCGCACACCTGCGACACGTGTCACACCACGACCAACTGGCTGAATGCAAAGTTCGATCACGTCCTGTATGGACATTGGCCGCTGACCGGAGCCCACGCAACGGTAACCTGCGCGCAGTGCCATACGAACAACAACTACAGCTCGACACCGACGGCCTGCGTGAGCTGCCACCAGGCAGACTTCAACGGCACAACGAGCCCTGCGCACGTGGCCGCCGGATTCCCGACCACTTGCGAGTCTTGCCACAACACCACCTCCTGGCTCAAAGCCACGTTCAACCACAACACCACAACGTTCCCGCTGACCGGGGCGCACACGACTGTGGCGTGCGCATCGTGCCACACCGCGGCCGACAACTATAAAGGGACCCTGCCGTTGAACTGCGACGGCTGCCACCAGAAGGACTTTGCCGGCACGACGAGTCCTGCGCACGTTGCCGCGGGTTTCCCGACCACCTGCGAGAGCTGCCACACGACCACCGCCTGGATACCGGCGTCGTTCGATCACAGCAAGACGACGTTCCCGCTGACCGGCTTCCACGCGACCATGACGTGCGCGCAATGCCACACCCCGGCAGATAACTATAAGGGGACGCTGCCAATCACATGCGTGGGATGCCACCAGACCGATTTCAACACCACCACGAATCCGCCCCACGTATCCGGAAAGTTCCCAACCGACTGTCTGCAGTGCCACAACACGAGTTCGTGGACATCTGCAACCTTCAATCACAACAACACAACGTTCCCGCTGACCGGGGCGCACACGACTGTGGCTTGCGCATTGTGCCACACCGCGGCCGACAACTATAAAGGGACCCTGCCGTTGAATTGCGACGGCTGCCACCAGAAGGACTTCACCGGAACCACGAGCCCCGCGCACGTAGCCGCGGGCTTCCCAACCACCTGCGAATCCTGCCACACGACCGCCACGTGGCTAACATCGACGTTCAATCACAGCACTACAACGTTCCCGCTGACCGGCTTCCACTCGACCATGCAGTGCGTGCAATGCCACACCGCGGCCGACAACTATAAAGGGACGCTGCCCATTACCTGCGTCGGCTGCCACCAGAAGGACTTCACCGCAACCACGAGCCCCGCGCACGTTGCCGGCGGCTTCCCAACCGATTGCACGCAGTGCCACAACACCACCTCGTGGCTCAATGCCACGTTCAACCACAACACCACAACGTTCCCGCTAACCGGCTTCCACACCACCATGCAGTGCGCCCAATGCCACACTGCGGCAGACAACTATAAAGGGACTCTGCCAATCACCTGCATCGGCTGCCACCAGACCGATTACAACAACACCACGAGCCCCGCGCACTTGGCCGCTGGCTTCCCAACCGATTGCACACAATGCCATAGCACCACTTCGTGGCTCAACGCAACCTTCAACCACAACACCACAACGTTCCCGCTTACCGGCTTCCATAGCACCATGGCGTGCGCGACCTGCCACACTCCGGCCGATAACTATAAAGGGACTCTGCCAATCACCTGCATCGGTTGCCACCAGACCGACTACAACAACACCACGAGTCCCGCGCACTTAGCCGGTGGCTTCCCAACTACCTGCACTCAGTGCCACAACACTACCTCGTGGCTCAATGCCACGTTCGATCACAACACCACCACATTCCCGTTGACCGGGTTCCATTCCACCATGGCGTGCGCGACCTGCCACACCCCGGCCGATAACTATAAGGGGACTCTGCCAATTACTTGCGTCGGTTGCCACCAGACCGATTACAACACCACCACGAGCCCCGCGCACGTTGCAGCGGGCTTCCCAACTGACTGCACGGTCTGCCACTCGACCACGAACTGGACGACCTCAACCTTCAATCACGCCACTACGTCGTTCCCATTGACGGGCTTCCACTCAACCATGCAATGCGTGCAATGCCACACCGCGGCAGACAACTATAAGGGGACACTGCCAATCACTTGCGATGGCTGCCACCACCCGCTCTACGTGAGTACGACGAGTCCGGCCCACGTTGCAGCGGGCTTCCCGACCACATGCGACACTTGCCACACAACGACCGCCTGGACCGGCGCTGTGTTCAATCACAACAACACGCCATTCCCGCTGACGGGCTTCCACGCGACTTCCGTGACCTGCGTGCAATGCCACATTAACAACGTGTTTGTCGGCACGCCGACTCTGTGCTCCGGCTGCCACTTGGCAACCTACAACTCCACCACCAATCCGAACCACGCCTCAGCAGGCTGGCCGACAACCTGCGACACCTGCCACACCACCACCGCTTGGCTCCCCGCGAACCTACCTACGGCGTATCACACTCTCTTCCCTGTCAATCACGGGAATGCGAATGGGGTATGCGCGACGTGCCACACGAACTCCGCAGATTACTCGATATTCACGTGCACGACGTGCCATGGCAATAACAATGCCGCTAACTTTAACCATCCGAACACTAACGGCTACGTGTACAACAGTGTGAACTGCTACGCGTGCCACAAGAGTGGAAACGGAGGCTAGACCTCAAGATGAATAAATTCCTAGTACCTGTGATGTTACTTGCAGCAACTGTTTCTTTCTCCCAGAAGCCTGCGCCGGTGCAAGCTCCAAATCCTGCGCCTGCTCAAGCGCCAGATGCTGCGCCGCAGGCAACGGCCGCCCCGGTTCGCACGGAGTTTCATGTGCGATTCATAAGCGGTGCGAGCGTGTACATCGACGGTGGGCGCAATGCGGGTTTAGCTGAAGGAACGAAGTTGGTGTTGAAGCAGGATCCGACCAAACGAGCGGGGGATCCATCCAATGTAGCGGTGCAGCCGGGCGTTGTCGCGCGGCTGAAAGTAGTGTCAGTGGCCTCCACATCGGCGGTTTGCGAAGTGGAAGCTAAATCGCGCGAGATTGTCGACGGAGACGCCGTGTGGATGGCGGAGGATGAAGTCGCCAAGCTTGTGCAGAGAGATACGCTCGGGAATACGCGCAAGTATCCAATGGTATTGAGCTTTAGCGAAGGCGATCCTCTGGATGAGGAGGTTCGCGAAGCAGAACCGCGGCCACCGCTCCCGGAAGTGAATCAGATCCGCGGCCGATTGGGATTCGACGTAAGCACGATTCAACAGATGGGCTCGCCTGGCTCCAGTTCCAGTCAGTATGGGATGGTGTTCCGGGCGGACTTTACGCGGATTTGGGGAACACACTGGAACTTGAACGGCTACTGGCGCGGAAGCCTGCAACGCGGACAGGGCGGCAGCCAGCAATCGCTGCAGAACCTGCTCAACCGCACATACTTGATGAGCCTTTCGTACATCAATCCGGAATCGCGCTGGACGGCGGGGATCGGAAGGCTGTTTGTTCCTTACGCATCAAGCCTCGAGACGATCGACGGCGCGTACGTGAGCATGAAGGTCTCGCAGCATGCGCAAATCAGCACCTTCGCCGGATCTACGCCTGACCCTTCGGCTTGGAACTACAACCCCAAGAACCGCATCGGCGGAGTTTTCCTGAACGTTCATGGTGGCAGCTACGACAAGTTCCACTATTCCAGCAGCGGCGGCGGCGGCGTAAACATGATCAATTGGCAGATCAATCGACCGTTCGTCTTTGCTGAGAATGAACTCTCATACAAGCGTTTTTTCTCTCTGTACCACTCGATACAAGTCGACAGACCGACTGCCAATCCCGGTGCGACGGCGGTCAATGCAGGACTCGGACAGAGCTTACTTTCGGTCCGTGTGCAGGTCCATCCTCGGGTTTCGCTTGATGTGTCAGACACATACTTCCGGGACGTGCCGCAGTATGATCCAACACTGGTGGGAACGGGCCTCCTGGACAAGTACTTGTACCAGGGCATCAACGGAGGCGCTCGGATTCAGTTTCCCATGCACGTGACCGGGTACTTCAGCCTGGGACAGAGCAGCAGTTCGAACGACAAGAAGTCCTCGCTGAACCAAATGTTTGGAGCGAGCGTGGGCCACATTTGGAAGACCGGAATCATGTTGGATGCACGGTACTCCAAATTCGACAGCGCATTCGCATCCGGAACCTATAAGTCGGTGATGCTGACCAGAGATCTGGGCGAACGGTTCCGGCTGAACGTGCAGGGTGGACGCTACTCCTACAACTCGGCACTGGCCACCGCCAACAACTCGAATTTCTTGAACGTAATGTTCGACACCAATTTGGGCTCACGGATGTTCCTTGAGAGCGCATTCACAACCCAGCGCGGCGGAAGCCTAAATTACAATCAGTGGATTACCACGCTTGGGTACCGCTTTGACAATAGGGCTGCCAAGAAGAAAGCTAACCACTGAGTACCTTGGTTCTCTCACGATAGCCGGGGCGCAGGTTCCTTTGCGCCCAGGCTCCGTTGACTTTCAAAAGCCAATTGACCTACAGGATCCCCAATGAAAAGCAATGCTTTGCGCGTTCCCCGCGCTGTTGTTACTGCTGCCTGCCTTTTGGCGGGCGTCTTTGCCCATGCGGCAGCTGTTACCGGTACAGTTTCTAACAAGACCACGGGCAAACCGTCCTCAGGCGACACGGTTGTTCTTGTCGACGTGGGGGCCGGCATGTCGGAAGTGACCACCGCAACGACCGATGGAAAAGGCCACTATTCACTTCAGTCCCCGGGCACCGGCGCCTATCTGATTCGGGTGAATCACCAGGGCGCCAATTACTTCATTGCGGCACCTCAAGGTGACGTACCGGGAGATGTGACCGTCTACGACGTCGCGGCCAAGGTGGAAGGTGTTTCGATTGATGCGGACATGTTGCTGGTGGAAGGCGCCAGTGGGACGCTGCGCGTGCAAGAGCGCTTTCTGATTCACAATACGAGCTTGCCGCCCAAGGCTCAGTTCAGCAGCAACACCTTCGAAGTCACTCTACCTCCAGACGCCGAGCTGGATGGCGCGTCAGCGACACGACCCGGCGGCATGGGCACCAACACGCGCCTTGTGCCCCTGTCGGCAAAGGGCCACTACACCTTCAACATTCCTATTCAGCCAGACAAGGGCGAGAAGGAGACGATGTTCGAGGTGCAGTACCACATGGCCTACAAGGGCAAGTACACGTTCACGCAGCATGTGCCCATGCAGGCCGACAACCTGGTTGTTTATGTGCCCAAGGGCATGTCGTTCACAGCTGGCGGAGGCGCGGTTTTCTCTCCCACACAAGAAGACCCGCGGGTGCAGACCTTTATTCACAAGAATGTCAAGCCGGGCGAGGCGATAGGGTTCACCGTCAGCGGCGAGGGATCCATGCCCCGCGACCAACAGCAGGCGCGCCCCGCGATGGGATCTGCTGGGGCGGCGATGGGCGGTGCCGGAGCGGACCAGGCCGCGGCGAATGGACCGGGCGGCGGAATCGGCGTCCCCATCAATACGCCCGATCCGCTGAGTCGCTACAAGTGGTGGATTTTGGGCATCCTGGCGTTGCTGCTGATTGCGGGTGCAATCTTTCTTCTTCGAAAACAGACACCGGGTTTTGGAGGCTTCCCTGGATTCGGTAAGTCTGATTCGTTCGACTCCGACACGGTTCCAGGGGAAGCTCCGGCCCGCGCTCAGGTAACTCGTGCGCAGTCCAGTGCGTCAGCCAGCGGTGCGCAGTATGCCTCGCGTGTTCCCGCTCCGCCAGTCGGCAATGCGGCCTTGCTTGCGAGTCTCAAGGATGAGTTATTCGCCCTTGAAAGCGAGCGGCTCGCGGGGACGCTCTCGATCGAAGATTACAACGAGGCGAAGGCAGGATTGGAAGCAGTTCTGAGGCGCGCACTCAAAAAGCAATAAGCGGATCGACGACCTGACAAAAGTGAATCGGGGCGCTCCAGGGCACCCCGATTCTTTTAGTCTGGATAGTGAATTGAATTATTTTTGTGCTGAAAGACCATCCAGATCAAGGTTGAGCTTGAGAACATTGACGCGGGGTTCACCCAACACTCCAAACTGTCGGCCTTGAATGCGCTGTTCCACGAGCTTGCGAACGGCTTCCTCGGGGAGATGCCTTGCCGCGGCAACGGTCGTGACTTGATACAAGGCAGCTGCCGGCGAGACATCTGGGTCGATGCCAGAGGCGGATGTGGTGACAAGGTCGATGGGGACCGGCTTGCCGGGATTCTGTTTCTGATAGGCGGCGACCGCGCCATTGATGCGATCCACCAGAGCTGAGTTGGATTGAGCCAGGTTCGATCCGCCCGAGTTGGCAGCATCGTAGCCATTGCCGGCGGCCGATGGCCTTCCATGGAAATATAGATCGCTGGTGAAGTTCTGGCCGATGATCGCTGACCCGATTACCTGTCCGTTCCGCACAATGAGTTGACCGTTTGCCTTATCGCGCATGGTGAGCTGGGCGATTCCAGTGATGACCAGGGGATAGACGAGCCCGAGAAGAATCGTAGTAACGATCGTGTAGCGAATAGCGATTACGAGTGAGGTGCGCATCAGTTTTACTCCTTACACCAGGTGCAGGCCGTTCAGGGCCATGTCAATCAGCTTGATTCCGATGAATGGCGCGATGATCCCACCGATTCCGTAGACGATGAGGTTGCGGCGGAGCAAGGCCTCTGCAGACATAGGCTGATACTTGACCCCTTTTAGAGCGAGGGGAATCAGCGCAATGATGATCAGCGCGTTGAAGATCACGGCCGAAAGAATTGCAGAATGTGGCGTGGCCAGGCGCATGATGTTCAGAGCGGCGAATGCAGGAAACACCCCAAGGAACATGGCTGGGATGATGGCGAAGTATTTGGCCACGTCATTCGCGATGGAGAACGTGGTAAGTGCGCCGCGCGTCATGAGTAACTGCTTACCTATCTCGACTATCTCAATAAGCTTGGTCGGATTAGAGTCGAGGTCGACCATGTTACCGGCCTCCTTGGCGGCCTGCGTACCCGTGTTCATGGCTACGCCCACGTCCGCTTGAGCCAGCGCGGGCGCATCGTTGGTGCCGTCGCCAGTCATGGCAACGAGCTTGCCCTTGGCCTGTTCGCGCTTGATCAGGTCCATCTTATCTTTGGGCTTGGCTTCCGCCAGGAAGTCGTCAACACCTGCTTCACGTGCGATAACTGCGGCGGTCAGGGGATTATCGCCGGTAATCATGATGCTGCGAATTCCCATCGCCCTAAGACGTGCGAGGCGCTCCCTGAGGCCACCCTTGACTACATCCTTCAAGTAAACAACACCGAGCGCATCGCCATTTTCAGCGACAACGAGAGGCGTGCCGCCGAGGCGCGCGATCTCTTCCACGCGATCCGTGACCTGGCGCGGCATGCGTGACCCTTCGGATTCGACGAACCGCGCGATAGCATCTGCAGAGCCTTTGCGTATCTTAGTTCCAGGCAAATCGACGCCGGACATGCGCGTCTGCGCCGAAAAGGGAACAAACTCCGCGCGCATATTGGTGATATCACGCCCGCGCAGGTTGTACATCTCCTTGGCCAGCACAACGATCGAACGCCCCTCGGGAGTCTCGTCAGCAATGGATGCCATTTGGGCAGCGTCGGCCAACCGCTCGGGCGAAATTCCGGGGGCAGGAGAAAACTCGACCGCTTGCCGATTTCCAAACGTAACGGTTCCCGTCTTGTCGAGCAGTAGCGTGTTTACATCGCCTGCCGCTTCGACCGCACGCCCAGACATTGCAAGCACGTTGTACTGCACCAGGCGATCCATGCCTGCGATGCCGACAGCTGAAAGCAGGCCGCCAATCGTCGTCGGAATGAGGCAGACCAAGAGTGAAACGAGGACAAAGATTGTCTGCGGTGCATGCGAATAGATGGCAAAGGGTTGCAGGGTGGCCACCGCCAACAGGAACACAATCGTGAGCCCGGAGAGCAGGATACTCAACGCGATTTCATTTGGCGTTTTTTGACGCTGCGCTCCTTCGACAAGCGCGATCATGTGATCAAGAAATGTCTCACCGGGGTTCGATGTGATCCGCACTTTGATCCAATCGGACAACACACGCGTGCCGCCTGTGACGGAGGAGCGATCGCCGCCCGCCTCGCGAATGACAGGGGCCGACTCACCGGTAATTGCCGATTCGTCAACAGAGGCAATGCCTTCACAGACGTCACCGTCACCTGCGATGAACTGGCCGGCCTCGACTCGGATAATGTCCCCGACGCGGAGGAGAGTGCTGGAAACTGCCTCCGTTGTTCCATCCGCTCGATAGCGAAACGCAATCGTCTCGCCCTTGGCTTTGCGCAGTGTATCCGCCTGCGCTTTGCCACGGCCTTCGGCGATGGCTTCAGCGAAATTCGCAAACAGCACCGTGAACCAGAGCCACAGCGTGATTTGCAGGTTGAAACCGATCGGCAGGTGATGAACTGCGTCCACGATGAGAAGTGCGCTTGTAACAACGCTACCCACCTCGACAACGAACATCACGGGATTTTTCGCCATTGTACGAGGGTGCAGTTTGCGAAAGGAATCCAGGATCGCAGGACGAACGATCGCGAGAATCCACATACTTTGCTTTTTTGCCATGACGTGTGTTTCTCCTCGGCTTATGAGAAAAGCGTTCCATTGTGAAGAAGTAAGTGTTCGAGGATGGGACCAAGACTAAGCGCGGGGAAGAAGGTCAATGCGCCAACGATCAGGATCACGCCCGTGAGAAGAATGGTGAACAAGGTTGTATTTACAGGGAACGTGCCGGGCGACGGCGGGACGCTCTTCTTCTGGGCCAGATTTCCAGCCAGTGCAAGCATTGGAACCATCATCAAAAAGCGTCCGCAGAGCATTGAGAACCCGAGCGTGAAGTTGTACCACTGGGTATTCACGCTTAGGCCTGCGAATGCTGAGCCGTTGTTTCCCGCTGCCGATGTGAACGCATACAGCAGTTCGCTGAGTCCGTGCGGCCCGTGGTTGGCGAGCGCGGTCAGACCCATCAACGGCGAGATGGCGGAGATGGCTGAAAACGTGAGAATGATTAGTGGAAAGATAAGCACGTAAAGCATGCACATCTTCACGTCGTAGGCTTCGATCTTTTTGCCGAGATACTCGGGAGTGCGGCCCACCATCAATCCGGCGATGAACACCGAGAGAACCACATAGACGAGCATTCCGTAGAGTCCGGATCCGACGCCGCCGAATACGATTTCGCCGAGCATGATGTTAGCGAGCGGAACAAGTCCACCGAGCGGAGTAAAGGAGTCATGCCATGAGTTGATGGCACCGCAACTTGCGTCGGTGGTGATGGTGGCGAACAGGGCCGATTGTGAGACCCCGAAGCGGGTCTCCTTGCCCTCCATGTTACCGCCCGACTGCTGAGCACTTACATGCTGATCTACCCCATGCAACAGCGGATGCGCCTGCGCTTCAGCCCAAAATGCGACGATGAACCCCGCTACAAATAGGATGGACATGCACGCGAATACTGCCCAACCGTGGCCTGGAGATCCGGTCATCCTGCCGAGCGTCACGGTGAGGCCCGCGCCGATCAAGAAGATTGAGACCATCTGGATGAAGTTAGTGAATGGCGTGGGATTTTCGAATGGGTGCGCACTATTGGCATTGAAGAAACCGCCGCCATTTGTACCAACCATTTTGATTGCTTCCTGTGAGGCGACCGGTCCCTGCGC
>JANXQR010000536.1 GCA_025353435.1 Acidobacteriota bacterium
CGGGGGAGGCGACCCGCTCGGCAAGGAGATTCGGATCGACGGTCGGCCTTTCACCGTGATCGGTGTAGGCGAGGCGCAAGGAAAGATGTTCGGCCGGAGCATGGATAACTGGGTCGCGATTCCGCTCACTGCATTCCTTCACAATTACGGCGCAAACAAGACCATGGTCGTCTACGTGGACGCGGGCGGCGGCGGCAGTGTCATGGAATCTGTTTCCGATGAACTCCGCACCATTATGCGCTCGCGCCGCCACCTGGGGCCCAGTGCCAAAGACGCATTCTCGATCGATTCGAGCGCCACATTCCAGAATCTGCTGGGCAACATCCTGAACAACTTCGGCGCCGTGGTTGCGGCCATCGCGTCTATCTCGCTTGTGGTTGGCGGCATCGTAATCATGAACATCATGTTGGTGGCGGTGACGGAACGGACGCGCGAAATTGGCGTGCGCAAGGCTCTCGGAGCAAAACGGCAAGACATCCTGATGCAGTTTCTTATCGAATCTGCCACGGTCTCATTAACCGGAGGTGTGATCGGAGTCATCGCGGGCATCACTTTCGCGAAGCTCATTACACTGGCCATTGCGTTTCCATCCGTGGTGCAGATCTGGTCGGTTGTGGTGAGCCTGTTTGTGGCCACGGCGGTCGGTCTCTTTTTCGGAATCTACCCAGCGTACAAAGCTTCGGCATTGGATCCCATCACTGCCTTGCGAGCGGAGTTATAACATGCGGCTTCTCGACGCAAAAGAATCGATACGCCTGGCGCTTGACACGCTGCGCAAGAACAAGCTGCGCTCCGGTCTCACCATCCTCGGAATTTCCATCGGCATTTCGACTGTGATCCTCATCTCATCGGCGATCAACGGCCTCAACACCAACATCGACAACTTTGTCCGCACCCTGGGCACCAACGATCTGTGGATCTTCACGTTCGAGCCGTTCGGCAAGAGGCCCACGACCGAGGAATTGAATCGCAAGAAGCTCACCTACGAAGACGCCATGGCGATGGCCAAGCTGCCGTTTGTGGCTGCGGTCGATCCCGAACTCACTTACCAGAACTGGCAGACTGGGCTCGGAGCAGTTTCCATTAAGGCAGGCTCCCACAAGATTTCGAACACCATCATCAATGGCACCACGCCGGCCGTAAAGGAAGTGACAGACATCGAGATGCTTGACGGCCGCATGTGGACCGAGTCGGAGGAAGAAAAATCAAGCAACGTTGTCGTCCTCGGCCATGACGCGGCGGAAGATCTCTTCCCCGATGGGTCACCGATCGGCAAGGACATCGATTGCGAAGGCAACATTTTCACGGTCATCGGCGTTCTCGACAAGCAGCCCCAGCCCTTTGGCAGCGGTCGCAATACGCAGGACAACTCCGCCTACTTCCCGCTCACGACCTTCCGCAAGATTCATCCTGAGATTTTGGATTTCTGGCTGGTGGTGAAGTATGACGATCCCAAACACAAGGCCATCGTCACGGAAGAGATCCGCGAATTGCTCCGCGTTCGCCGTAACGTGCGCGTTCAGCAGGACGATAACTTCGCGATCTTCGGGCCGGACTCGCTAAGCCGCTTGTGGAACTCCATCACCGGCGGACTATTCCTCTTCATGATTGCGGTGTCGTCAGTCGGCCTAATGGTCGGAGGCGTCGGCGTGATGAACATCATGCTGGTGTCGGTCACGGAGCGAACCAGGGAAATCGGTGTGCGCAAAGCCATCGGCGCGCGCAAGAAGGACATCCTACTTCAGTTCACCATCGAGGCTGTCACACTGTGTGCAGTGGGCGGCGTGATTGGCATCTTTGCCGGCGCACTGTTTACTCTGATTCTGCACTTCGCGGTGAGTTTCCTGCACGCGGCGCTGTCGTTCACATGGGTCACCGTAGCCTTCGGAGTCTCATGCATCATCGGCCTTGTCTTCGGCATTTATCCGGCGTGGAAAGCAGCAAACCTCGATCCGATCGAAGCGCTGCGATACGAGTAAAGGCAGTGGTTAGTGATCAGTGGTCAGTTGTCAGAAATGCGACGCTCTAGCTTTTGAGATTCTCCAGCAGGGAGTAAATCATCTTGCCCACCTCGTGAGAAAGAGCCTCTACATCACTGATCAGCTTTATGTTTCCGATCCCAATGGCCTTTGCAATCTCCAGTTGCGTTTGTAGTTCAAAATTTGAGCCCCTGGAGATGCCCAGAAACTGGCGAAATTCGCCAGTCGTAAGTCGCCCTTGCCCTTCGGCGATATTGCTCGCAACTGAAACGGCTGAGCGCCGAATCTGTCCCGTTAGACCGTATAGTTCTTCTCTCGGAAATCCACGCGTCAGGGTATAAGTCGCAGTTGCGAGCTGGATTGATCGCTGCCACACCAATAAATCCCTGAACGATTGTGCTGCTACTCTAGTTATCATTTTCAATCTCACCTATCAAACCAATTTGCTTTTCTGATCACTGATCACTGACCACTTGTCATTTTTTACTGATCGCTCTCCATCTCGTACGGAATCCCGAACCGCCCTATCTGAAACAGTGGCTTGTCGGCCGGCGGCCAGAT
>JANXQR010000539.1 GCA_025353435.1 Acidobacteriota bacterium
CGACACATGGTATTGCGGCATCGGATCCGGCGAGCGCGGCATCGGCGGCTTCGTTCTCCTTTACCGCTCCACAGATCTCCGCACATGGGAGTACATCGGCAAGCTCGCTGAAGGCAAGCCCAACGGCAAGCAGGCCGCCAACCCCTGCGACTCCGGCGAAATGTGGGAGTGCCCCGACTTCTTCGAAGTCAATAAGCAGCACTGCCTCTTCTACTCCACCGAAAGCAAAGTCATCTGGTCGACAGGCGATTACGACACACAGGCGCTCAAGTTCGCCGCCCGTCGCTCAGGCGTCCTCGACCACGGCGCCTACTACGCCCCCAAAAGCTTCCTCGCCCCCGACGGCCGCCGCATCCTCTGGGGCTGGATTCAGGAGACGAGGCCCGACGCCGAATTCGCCGCCGCCGGCTGGTCCGGCTGCATGTCGCTTCCCCGAGTCTTGACCATCGGCGCGCAGGGCCAGTTAGAGATGAATCCCGCCAAGGAAGTCGAATCCCTCCGCGGACCCATGGAAAAAGCTACCATCTCTGCCGCCTCACCCTTCCGCCGCAAGCTCACCGATCTGGCCGTCGAACTCCATCTCCCCGGCAACATCCTCACCCCGTCCACAACCACCGTCCGCTTGCTCACTGACGGCGCACCCTCGTGGGAACTCGTCATCGACACCGCTGCCAAGGAAGTCCGCTGCGGCGACAAGCAGTTCCCGCTCCCCGGCCTCCCCTGGCCCCACCCCACGCTGCGCATGTTCTTGGACGGCTCCGTGATCGAGTCCTTCATCGGCAGCCGCGAGTGCCTCACCAGCCGCGTCTACACCCTCAAACCCAACGCCACCGAGTTAGAGATCACCACCACCGCCAAATCCCCCACCCACGCCGACCTCTGGCCACTGACCCCCATCTCCCCCGACCGCCTCACTACGTAACTCGTGTCCTTGTATCCTTTCGCTCCCCACTCACAGAAGTGTCATCCCGAGCGAAGCGCTTTTCAGCGGAGCCGAGGGACCTGCTTTCGGGAACCCAACTCGCCACAAAAATTCCGTGCCCCGTCTTTGCGATTTCTTTTTGTCGCAAGGGCGGGAACCCACGAACCCCAATCGATCCTTTACAGAATTCCCCCGAAATTGTCTTCCCGCTAAGTCCGGCGCGCAGTTTTTGCGACGGACCCCGTCGAAGGACCCCCGGTTGTTCGCTCAGGTCCCTGGCGCCCAACCGCTTGCCCTTCTGGATGTACCCATCAAGAGCCATCCCTGTTCAGGTGCCAAATCAAGGCGTTTCCTGCCGTCTCCAAAAAGTTGTCAAGTGCCCAACCTGTGGAAATCGTTGCAACCAGCACAAAACAAAAAGAAAAGATTTATTTGAAAATCCATTATTAATTCTCCGAACCCGCTATCATTGAATTAGGTCACAAATAAGCAACGCCCGCCATCCAGCGGGCGTTTTTCATTTCACCAGCAACACACCATCAAGAAGAGGAGCAGCAATGATCACCGCGCACGCATTCCCGACCAACTCGTCCCTGCTCCCGTGGCTCTTCACTACTTCACTCGCCCTCTGTCTTCTGTCCTCTGTCGTCTGTAAACTCCTCATCGTGATTCAAATCACGGTGAGCAAAAATTCCCCCCTTTTCGGTGTGCAATCGCATGAAACCAAAAGCTTTGACCGTTTTTTATTTTCAACATTTTCGCCGCTACAGAGAAAAACAAGGTTTAGCATGACTACCATGGCGCTGGTGGAAGTTGAAAACGTAAGCAAAAGTTATCCCCGGCGAACCGGCCTTCGCACGGAAATGCGCCCCGTCGTCGAAAATGTCTCCCTCACCCTCGAACCCGGCGAAACCCTCGGCCTCGTAGGCGAATCCGGCTCCGGAAAAACCACCGTTGCCCGCATGGTTTTAGGCCTGGTCAAGCCCACCAGCGGAACCGTCCGCGTCGCCGGAGTCGACGTCGCCTCCGCCTCCGCATCTGAAATGAAGGGCCTCCGCCGCCAGATGCAGCCCGTATTCCAGGACCCATTTGCGGCCCTCAACCCGCGCATGAAAGTTCTGAACATAGTGACCGAGCCCTTCCACATCCACGGCCGCGAAATCGGCATGGCCGCCGGCACCGCCGCCATGCGCTCCAAGGCAGTTGAGCTTCTGAAAGAAGTCGGCCTCGACGAGTCCGCTTTAGTTCGCTACCCGCACGAGTTTTCCGGCGGGCAGCGCCAGCGCATCAACATTGCCCGCGCGCTTGCGCTGCGGCCCAAGTTGTTAATCCTCGACGAACCCGTTTCAGCCCTGGATGTCAGCGTGGGCGCGCAGATCGTCAACCTCCTGCGCTCGCTGCAGCGGGAATATGGCCTCACCTATTTGTTCATCTCGCACTCCATGCCGCTGGTGAGATATCTCTGTTCCCGCATCGCCGTCATGGAACGCGGGCGGTTGGTGGAAACTGGCGAAGCAGAAGCTCTCTGCGCGTCCCCGCAGCAGGCCTACACGCGCCAGTTACTGGCCGCCACTCCGGAGCTGCCGGCCGCGTAAATGAACAGCTGAATTCTGCTACACTGATCCCAGCGCATCAACGGGACTAACGCACCAGGTAGCGCCCTGCGATTCGCATCTGCACCAAGGTTCGGGGAGTGGCTCAGCCTGGTAGAGCACCTGGTTCGGGACCAGGGGGTCGGAGGTTCGAATCCTCTCTCCCCGACCAATAGAATCAATCACTTACTCCGGTTATTACTACTATTGAACAGCCTGGGGTTCCCAAAAGGGTTCCCACTCCTTGCCAATTCCGCACTCGGAGACGCCCTTCAGCGGAATGACATTTGTCAGCACTTCTTCCTCGTCCGGTTCAGAGAAGACAGCTTCGACGATTCTGCTCACTGCCTCCACTCGTTCGTTCCACCAGGTCTTCGAATAGACATCGAGCGTGATGCTTCCCGAGCTTCCTGCGTGCCCCATGTTGTCACGCGCAACCTCAAGTCGAGCGCCGAAGCGTCTCATCAGGCTGGCGTGCATGGTTCGGAAACTCCGAAAGTCTACGGTCGTGGGCAGTCCGAGTCTGTCGGCTACCGGCTTCAGATGTCGGTGAAGCAGATTGTGCCGATCAAGCGGCTTGCCCGATCTATTGGCAAATACGAGGTCGTCCGGTTTGCGGAACTTCTTGTTGCTGGCCCACATTCGCTGTACCGCAGCTAATATGACCCCGTGTTTATCGAGCGGGACCTCACGTTTGCCCGCGTCCGTTTTCACATCGTCGAACTCGCCGTCGTAAACACGCTCGTCTACGACAATGCGATCGCTCAAGATGTCCTTCCAGCGCAACGCGAGAACTTCACCCGGTCGCATGGATGCGAAGACGATCAGTATCAGCATCGACTTCGTCGGCTCCTTGACCGCCTCGATCGTCCGGCGAATGTCCGCCAGCGGTAGAAGTACGGTCGGTTTTACAGCCCGTTTTCTCGGCAGCTTCACCCCGACGGCAGGGTTCTTGTCGAGCATGCCCCAAGCCTTGCCCTGGTTTAAAGCGGCGCGAAACGTGCCATGAATCAGCTTTACCGACTTCGGCGAAAGGCCAGGAGACAACGTATTGAAATACTCCTGGATTTCCATCGTTGTGAGCTTGCGGACCTTCTTTGAGCCAAATTCCGGAATCAGGTAGGTAGTAAAGTTCTCCTCGTACTGCCTGCGCGTGGAGTTTTTCAGCTGTGGCCACGTCAATTCCCGGCATTTTTCGTAGATGGCCTGCACGGTGTCCTCGTCGCTTGCGAAAAGATGTGGCTGGTTGTTCCGCTCGTTGACTCGTTCCATGAACTGGTCGCCAAGCCGCTGTGCCTCGCGTTGGCCTGGCACTCGGCTCTTCGCCCAGGACTTGGTTCGTCTCTGACGCGGGGTTTGGTTGTAATCCCAATAGAAGAGTTTCCACTTGGACCCAAGATCCTGCATCTGGGCCCGCTGATACCGTTCCTGCTTCACCACGGTCCTCCTTCCGTGGTGCTCCAATCGCGGTCTCTTTGTAGCATCGAAGGCAGTCACAGCACAATCTCCGATCCCGCAAGGAACTGCTGAATCGCGACAGGACGAAAACGGACATATCGACCGAGGCGAAGAACGCCAGGGATCTCATTGGCGTTGGCGTACACCCATGACTCAGGAACCTTCATGAGCGCTGCAACCTTCTCCGAAAGGAACAATTGGTCCAGGCTCCCGAGCCACTGCTCGACAGTCTGACTACAAAATCGGTAATAGGAGCCGAGCCGCCTGAATCCTGGAATCTCACGGGCATGCGAACGTACCCAGGCGGTTGTGAGGACGAGCATGCCAGCTAGCTCTTTGTCGGAGAGAAAGGGTGGGAATGCCAGGATTGGTGTCTGGGCGCGTTGGGCTTCAGGTTCTTGCACGATTTTTCCTCAAAGCGCGGTGGCCGGTTGAATCCGGTCATCGGAGCGGAATGAACTCCTTCCGCTTTAGCGCCACAAGGAACTTGCTTACGATTCTCAGTGCGGTTGCGATCTTCACGTATGTCTCCTGTCAATTTCGAAGCTTCGGACGCGCCCTCTCGCGAGAGCCCGCCCACGGGTTATGCTTCCTGCTCGAGAATGCCGATGGCCCAGAACTGTTTGCGCAGGTCCGCCTCGATTCGCCACTGTTTGCCCAGAGACGGAGCCCTGAGCTGTGCCATTAGTGGAAAGGCCTTGTACTCCCATCCGTCAAGCTCGCAACCGAGCTTGCTGCCTTTTGGGAATCCACCCCGTTGCCTGAAATAAA
>JANXQR010000541.1 GCA_025353435.1 Acidobacteriota bacterium
GGCGCAACCACCGGCAGCGGCCTCCACAGCAGCGCGTCGATCAAGCGAAAGGCAGAAACACAAGCTCCCATCGCCAGCGCCAAAGAGAGAATGGCTGCCGCTGAAGTTACCCGGTTTCGCCGTAACTGACGCCAACCAAAAATCACATCGGCCTTCAGCCCATCCAACCATCCCGCGACGAGGACGCGGCGGCTTGCTTCCCGTTGCCGCAACATCGATCTGAAGACCTGGCGCACCTCCTTCGGATCGCGCCCTTCGGCAACCGCCTCTTCCATGTGCGACTCGAACTCTTCATTCAGTTCGCGGTTCAATTGATCTCCGCGAAACACATTCCACACTCGCGTCCAAACCGACATCTCAAGCCTCCCGCAACACCCGGTTGATCGCTAAACTGACGGTGGTCCACCGTGCCTCTTCCATTGCTAGCTGCTTCTTGCCAGCCGCCGTCAGGTGATAGATTCGCACCCGCTTGCCGTTCTCCTTTAACACCCACTCCGCGCCAATACACCCCGCCTCTTCCATCCGGTGCAGCGCCGGATACAGCGACCCTTCCTCCGGGCTCAATACCTCGCCCGAAGTTTCCTTGATCGCCGTCATGAGCGCGTATCCATGCAACTTCGGCCGCCGCGAAAGTATCGTCAGCACCAGCAGGTCGAGCGAGCCTTGGAATGTGTCTGTCTTTTTCATACTAAGATGTCTTGATATATAGATGACTTAGTAAAAGTCAAGGGAGAATTCCCCGGTTTTTAAATTGGCTTCCAGCCTCCGGGAAATGGCGGGGCTTGAGAATGAGCTGAAAAGGCAGCTCGGGAGCGCTATCGAAATTTGACTGAGCAACTTCAGTTGAAGTCCGCGGCTGCGTGAAACAAACGTCGATCAACAGAATATGCATGGTCTCAAACAGCGACAGGCCAAATCGTTCATTGAGCGCGTCTTAGGGATGATCGCAACGATTAGTCCTCGATAACGCACACGTCTCCGCGAATAAATCTGGAATAACGTAGAATCGCCAATTCGCATTTTCGGTTTTGATCAGCCTGCAAACACGCTTTGGGCTGAATACGTAGCCGCAGGGATCTCGCGCCACTTCCAACCGGCGCCGGGACTGATAGCTGAGAGCCGAAAGCGACAGCCACCCATGCGGCCCACCCATTAAACTAAGAGAGATGACTGAGCCAATAACGCTGCTTGCGCCGCCCGCCGCGCCCGTCGAACACACTGAGAAGCACCTCCACGGCCTCACCCTCACCGACGACTATGCTTGGCTCCGCGACAAGGAAAACCCCGAAGTCACCAAGTACCTCGAGGCCGAAAACGCCTATGCCGAGGCCGTTACTGCCCCCCTCGCCCCCCTCCGCGAACAGCTCTACGACGAGATGCTCAGCCACATCAAGCAGACTGACATCTCAGTCCCCTACCGAGACGGTGACTACTGGTACTACACCCGCACCGAAGAGGGCCTCCAGTACGCCATCCACTGCCGCAAGAAGGGCGGCGAGGCCGGCCCCCGCGAATACACCGCCGAAGAGGTCATCCTCGACGGCAACGCCATGGCCGCCGGACTCCCCTTCTTCGCCATCGGCGCCATCGACATCTCCGACGACGGTCGCTGGATGGCCTACTCCGTCGACACCACCGGCTTCCGCCAGTACACCCTCAAAATCATTGACCTGCACACCGGCGAAACCCTTTCCGGCAGTGTCGGGCGCGTCGGCTCCGTGGTCTGGGCCGCCGACAGCTTCAACCTCTTCTACACCGTTGAAGATCAGGAGCAAAAACGCCAGTACCAGCTCTACCGGCACATGCGCGGCACCCCCTATGCCGCCGACTTGCTGGTCTTTGAGGAGGCGGACGAGCGCTTCAATCTCGGCGCCGGACGCACCCGCGACGGCAAGTACCTCATCATGGAGTCGTCCAGCCACACCACCACCGAATGCCATTACCTTCCCGCTGACAAGCCCGAAGACGACTTCCGCGTAATCGCACCCCGCAAGGATAACCACGAGTACTACGTCGACCACCGCAACGACCTCTGGTTCATTCGCACCAACGACGTGGGACGCAACTTCCGCCTCGTCACTGCGCCGGTTGATTCCCCAGAGCCCGAAAACTGGACCGAACAGGTCGCCAACCGCCCCGATGTGATGCTTGAAGAGATCGACCTATTCAGCACATTCTATGTGGCATGTGAGCGCAAGGATGGGCTGCCGCACATGCGCTCCTTCCGCTTCATCGGTGCGGGGCCGCTGACAGAATCGGCCGTGGAAATCGCCTTCCCTGAACCCGCCTACAGCGCCCATCCGCACATCAACCGCGTCTTCGAGACCACCACCTTCCGGTACGCCTACCAGTCGCTCGTGTCTCCCGCCTCGGTGTACGAGTACGACCCCGAGAACGGAGCCTCCAAGCTCCTCAAGGAGCAGGAGGTCCCCGGCGGCTTCGACCGCACCCTGTACGCCAGCGAGCGCGTCCACGCCACTGCCGCCGACGGCGTCAAGGTTCCCATCTCCCTGGTTTATCGCAAGGACCAGTTCCGCCAAGGCAAGCCCGGCTCAAATCCTTTGTACGTCTATGGTTACGGCTCGTACGGCTATTCCCTGCCGCTGGGTTTCGGATCAAACCGCCTGAGCCTGCTCGATCGCGGCGTGGTGATGGCCTATGCCCACATCCGCGGCGGCGGCGACCTGGGAACACCCTGGCACGACGCCGGCAAAATGCTGGTCAAGCGCAATACGTTCAGCGACTTTGTTGCCTGCGTCGAGTACCTGACCGCCGCCGGCTATGGCGACCCAGCCCGCGTGGCTGTCGAGGGCGGCTCGGCGGGCGGGCTTCTGATGGGCGCCATCGTCAACCTGCGGCCGAACTTGTTTCGTGTCGTTGTCTCCCACGTCCCGTTCGTCGACGTGATGAACACCATGCTCGACGCCTCGCTGCCGCTGACCGTTCCCGAGTACGAGGAATGGGGCAATCCCAACGAGGAACAATACTTCAAGTACATGTTGAGCTACTCGCCGTACGACAACTTAAAACACGGTAGTTACCCGACCATTCTGGTGAAGACAAGTTTGCACGACAGCCAGGTGATGTACTGGGAGCCGGCGAAGTATGTGGCCAAGCTGCGAACTCTCAAGACTGACTCCAATCCTTTGCTGCTGGTTACCAACATGAAGGCTGGCCATGGCGGGGCCAGCGGGCGGTACGACTATCTGAAGGAAATTGCCTTCGATTACGCCTTTCTGCTGCGGGAACTTGCGATTGTTGGCCAGAAAAGCCTGACAAACACGGCAAAAGCGGTATTTCGTGCAAAAAATAAAACGGCCAAGTGCTTCTGAATGATGCGATTGCACACCGAAATGGGGGGAATTTTCGCTCACCGTGATTTGGATCACGTGGAGGAGGGACTAAGGGACTGAGGGGCTGAGAGACTCCGAGGGAACAGGGACCGGGGACCACAGGACAGATTGCCGAGTTGTGATGGGTGATGCGCATGAAATTCTCCTGAAAATGGAAAACGCCCGCTGGGTGGCGGGCGTTGCTTATTTTCGATCTAATTCAATGATAGCGGGTTCGGGCAATTAATAATGGATTTTTGAATATATCTTTTCGCTTTGTTTTGTGCTGGTTGCAACGATTTCCACAGGTTTGGCACTTGACAGGTTTTTCCAGAGGGGCAAACGAGAGCCTTCCCGTCTGAATTAGGGTTGCGGTCCGCGTTTCGTCCTTCCATCCGAGTTTTTCCGCAGCCTGTGAAACTCCCGCCTCCCTCCGAAACGCCGGCTATCGGCAGGCGGGGTTGTCGGCTTTTTCGATGGCAAAGAAGGTGATGCTGGCGGGGGCGAGTTCGACCATTCCCGCACGCGTGGGGACGCCGTTGAATGCGGGCAGTTCGTCGCCGGGGCCGAGTTCGAGGGCGGTTCCATTCAGCAGTACTGTATCGTCCAGAAGCTCGTGGGAAGTGAGCATGTAGCGTTCGGAAGGCGCGGAGAGATCAATTCGCGCGGAGGCCGCGGTATTGGCGTTGATGGCGAGCAGGGCAACGCCGCCCGGCTGGCTGCGCAGACAGTGCGCGTAGAGACGAAGGCCTGGAGTCGAGGTGGGACCGGCATCGAGAACTGTGGTGCCCATCAGGCGACGCCATGCGAGAGCGGCCCAATAGTTTGGACGCGGCCGGTAGGTCTTCTCGTCAAGCAGGCCATAGTCACTGGCGGCGAGGGTGTTGTGCATGTGGACCTGGACGCCGCGTTTTGCCGATATGCCGAGCTGATTGAGATAGCGGAAGCTGTCAAGGAAGGTTGAAGCCCAGCGATCGCCGCCGCAAGCGGTCTGCGCGGTTTCTGTGTTCCAGAGCGGCTTGCCGGGCTCGAATTTGTCGCGAAGGTCGGCGTAAAAGGATTCCATCTTCTCTGCGCGGCCGAGCCAGTCGTCAGAGAGCGCTTTGTCGCTGCTGATGCCGGCCGATGCGGCGGGGCCGACGGCGCAGCGGCTGGAAATGCCGCCGTAGGAGTGATAGGAGATGGCATCGAAGACGGGGCCGGTGGCGGCGAGAATGTCAGCGCTGGCCACGGTCTTCATGGAGGCTGGCGCCAGCATGGATCCCTCACCTACGCCGCCGGGACCGAGAAGGATTGTGTCTGGAGACCTGGCCTTGAGAAAGGGGCGGAAAACTTCCAGGTCACGCGCATAAGCCTTGGCGTCATAGCCCGGGGCGCGCCGCCCATGGCCGCGTAGGTGGGCTCGTTCATGAATTCGGCAGCCGCGATGCGACCTCCCGAGGCTTGCATGAAGGCGAGAAGTTTGTCGGCTTGGGCGGGGGTCCATGTGCCGGATGCGTCACGCGTGCCTGCGCTAAATGCGAAGGATGTGACGAGGTTGGCGTTGGCCGCGGCGGCGAAATCGATTACGCCCTTCCATTGCGCACGAGTGAGCACGGCTTTGAATCCATCGGGAGGCGTGGCTGGGGCGGGGGCATCGGAATCCTGGAAGAAGGTGGTGTTGGCCCAGGTGCCGCTGACGCGCACATA
>JANXQR010000551.1 GCA_025353435.1 Acidobacteriota bacterium
ATTACTTGAGCCGGATGGCACTGGTCTCGTGGGGGAGGGAGCCATCTGAATTTAGTTGTTTGAATCGACCGATTGCTCTTGAATGTCTGCTTGGAAGATAGCGAAACGGTAACTGGAGGTCAACGACAAAACGCCCTCCCACTTAAGTGGAGTGACGTTCGTCACAGGTTGTAAGTGGATGTGGCTAATTCGGGCGATTGCGTCAGCGTATGGCCTGTTGGTTCTGATCCAGATTCAGTGATTGAAAACGCGAGTGCGGAGAACCGTGTTGGTTCTCCGCATTCGCGTTTTTGTATTTATTGGGGGGAGGGCAACTTTGACTTACCAACGATAGACGGTCAGATTGTCGAGGTAGATGGTTGCGGTTCCGGGCAGGGCTGTCATTCCATCGATCTGGAAGTTGGTAAGGATGGTGGGGGCCCAGCCGAGAGCAAATGCCGAGTTGGTAGTGACGTTCAGGTCCTGTTGAACGCCATCGAGCCAGACAGATTTGTAGTTGACGTTGCCCGAGTTGTCGCGTGAGTAGCTGACCTGGACGTGGTGCCAGCTGTTGGTGGCCCAGGCTTGAGGATTGCATGTCTGGTTGGAGTGGGTCCATTGGTCGATGGGGCTGGTGGGTGTGCCCCGGTTGGTTGTGTAGTCCCAACTGCGGGACCATCCATCGCATTGGAAGCCGAAGATGACGGTCTGGCCGTTGGGCATCACCTGGTTGATATCCATTTCTATGTTGGCAATATTGTTTATAGGGCTGGCTAAGTATATGTAAGTGTCAAAGACGAAGTTGGTGGCGGATTGGTCGGTGGCAAAGCGTGCGCTGTAGCGCTCGCCGCCGTATTGAGAGTAGCTGGTAATGTACTGGCGGGCGGATCCGCTGACTGCGGGCGCCCCGACCAGGTTCATGACTCCCGATGACGAAGCAGTGCCGCCGGTGCCGACATCGAAGTCTGCCTGCCACGTGGAGAGGTTCTGAATCGCCTTGATAGCGATGGCGTTGGCCGGAATGGTGGGGCCGGAGACGCGGGCCGACGTCACGGTAATGACGAGGTCGGTATTGCATCCGGCGCCCTGGTTGCCCCAGGACTTGACGTGGAGGATGTGGGCCCCGGTGGCGGAGTTGACGGAAGCGGCCATGGTGCCGCCGTTAAAAAAGGTGGTGCTGGTACTGCCATCGAGCGAATAGCCCATGGCGGAAATGGGCTGCGAGGAGCATTGCGTGCCACTGGCGCTGAGGGAGAATGGCGAAGTAACAGACGCGCCGTTGGCGGGACTGGAGACAATTACATTGGTTCCAGGGGGTGTCGAAGGAGATGCGCCCGGCGATGCTTGGGTGACGGTTATGGTTACGTTAGTAACACACGATGCACCCTGATTTCCCCACGATTTTACGTGCAAAACGTGCACGCCGGCGGCCGCCGAAACCTGGGCGGCGACGGACGCGCTGTAGATGAAGGTTGTGGTGGCGCTGCTATCAAACGAGTAGCCCATTGAAGTGACGGGCTGCGACGAGCAGGGGTTTGCGGAGGCGATGAGATTGAAGGGTGAGGTGAGAGCCGCGCCATTGGCTGGGCTGGTTACGGTTACCGCGGCAAGAGCAGGCACGGCACACACGAGCGCAGCCGTACACAACGAAAGGAAGATAGCTTTCATAAAGAGGGCCTGACCGTTCTTCCAAGCACACCTGGTCGTCTTGCAAGATCAAACTTGCTGGAGACATGGGGGCGCACACGTCGCAATACGTGCTTATCCCGGCGGGTCTCAAAAAGATCTATTCGATCGGTAACTCTGGATTGGTGTATGCAACATAGCGAAAAGGTAACCGAAAAGCAATGACTAAATAGGTATTGAACTCTTGGGTGTGATGCGAGTCACAGAAGGTAAAGAAACTTGGATGGTTGCGGCGAAGAGAAAGCAGAAATCGATCGCAAATGGCAGTCCAAAATATCGCCAGATGAGACAGGACCGCGCGCAGATTTTCTTCCAGGAACCGTTGCGCGACCGGGTGCGTACTTTGACAGGGCAGGGCAACTTTGGGGGCGGGTGTGCGTCTCAATCGTGAGGAGCGGCCCAAGCACCCCAGCGGCTGCTGCCGGAGGAATTCTAGAGTGACTCCCCAGGAACAAGAGATGTTGATGTCGTTGGCGCAGCGCGTCAACCAGACGCAATTGCAGGAAAAGGATCAGGATGCGGAAAACCTGCTTGGCCGCGAACTTGGCGCGAATTCAGACGCGATTTACATTCTGGCGCAGACGGTGCTGGTGCAGGACATTGCGCTGCAACAGGCCAAGGCGCAGGTAACGCAACTGCAGCAGCAAGTGCAGCAGGTGCAACAGCAGCCGGCCCATGCAACGAGTGTTCTTGGCGGGCTTTTTGGGCGGCATGATTCGGCGCCGCAACCACCTTCGCAGCAGATTCAGACGACGCAGATGCAGCCGGGGCAGGCGCCGCCGTTTCAGCCTGTTCCGCAATATCAGCAGCCCCCGTATCAGCAGCCAAGCCAGCCGCAGTATTATCCGCCACCTCCGCCGCAGTACGTTGCAGGGGCGCCTCCGTATGCCGGGGCAGTTCCATTGGGTCAGCCGAGCTTTTTGCGTGGAGCGATGCAGACGGCGGCGGGCGTGGCAGCGGGAGCGTTGGCGTTTGAGGGGGTGGAGTCGATTCTGCATGGATTCGGCCACGGGGGCGGATTCGGAGGCATGGGCGGTGGATTCGGCGGGATGGGTATGGGGCCCGGCGTGGGGATGGGTGGCGGGTTCGGTCGGCCAGTCGAAGAGACTGTGGTGAACAATTACTACGATTCTCCGGGCGGAGCCACCGGGACAGGTGCAGAGCACAACTTCAATGCGGGAGGCAGCGAGCCTCATTTCCATGAATCCGCCGATCAGACTGGCAGCGCGCATTTTTCCGATGCAGGATACAACACGCTGGGGAATGACGGAGGAGGCTATCAGCTCGCTGACGCGAATTACGACACGCAGGGAAGCGACAACGTTGGTCAAGGTGGGAACGATCAGTCGCTGGCAGACGACTCGGTCGCGTACGATACAAGCGCCGACGATGTGCAGATTGATGACGGTGGCGGCGGGTTTGATGACGGTGGAGGAGGATTCGACGGCGGCGGTGGGGACGTGTCTTGAATATCAGTTAATGTGAGCGCGATAACAGTTGCTCAAGAGCATTGCAGGCGGTGGAGAGACCCTCTTCCGCCTGCATTTCTTTTTTCAGGAATGCGGCGCGATCGAGGAAATGGGGTTCCGCGATGAGGCGCGTCAAGGCGTGGGCTGCAGGGAAGTCGGAGTAAGCCTCGCGGGAGAGGCTGAGGGCTGATCCCAGACGCACCATGCGCGCGGCGTTGTCGGGCTGGTCCCATCCGAAGGGAACGATCAGCATGGGTCGACCCGCCTTCATGGCCTGACCTGTGGTGCCCGAGCCGCCCTGGTGAACGATGACGGCGGCGTGGGGAAAGACCTCAGAGTAGGGCGCGTATTGCAATGCCAGAACATTGCGGGAGGCAGGCACGGTGTCGGGATCGGCGCCAATGACAATTGCCCTGTGGCCCATGTGACGGACGGCTTCGACGCTGACTTTGTAGAAATTGCCGGGATGGTGAACGGCGGTAGAGCCCTGGGTGAAAACGATGGGGGCATCACCGGCGGCGAGGAAGTGGGCCAGTTTCTGGTCGGATGGATCCGGGATATGCGGCCGGTCATAGAAGACGAAACCGGGCTGAATGGTTTGCGGGGGCCAGTCGCGTTGGGGTTGGGCGAGTAGGCGCGAAAAGAGTGCGAGAACCAATTCGGGTGCGAACTTATCGTGGAAAAGGGGATTGCGACCGGGTCCGAGGCCTTCCGCGCGGCGCAGGGCGCGGACAGGGCGCCACCAGTGTTTGGTGGCTGCAGCGCTGAGGGTGAGAATGATCCGATTCAGGAGCCAGCTTTTTCGAATGCACATTAGTTCCGGAGCGGGTGTCAGTACGGAAGGGTCGTACGCGGAGAGGAAGCTGGTTGGGGAAAGAATGGCCGAGGCCCAACGCAGGTTGAGTTTTTCAGCAACGAGTGGGGCCGGGTAGACGAGTTCGCCGGCAATCATGAGGTCTGCGTTGCGAGCGGCGGCGAGGAGGTCGTCGTAGGTGTCCTGAAGATGGGGCAGAATGAGCTCTCGAATGAGGATTTCGGGACCGCGTCGGATGTCCTGACACTTGGCGATCATCTCTCCGGAAGTTGGGTCAAAATCCGGGCGGAGCGGCATGAAGGCGATGCCAAGCTGCTCCACCTTGGCTCGATAGTGAGGTGTGGCGGCGATGGTGAGGGAGTGGCCGCGGCGCTTCAGTTCGAGGGCCATGGCAAGGCAGGGATGGAGGTCGCCGAGCGAGCCGATGGTGGCAAAGAGGATTTTACGGGGACCGATCTTGTGTGCGGTCTCGATGCGTGACTCCTCTTCCCTTGATATTCGATTGTTGCAGACCAGGGGAGAGTGGGTGCCTACGGCGCGGTGGAGTGGGGGCGGTTTTCTTTGCGTCCCCAGTCGAAACGCCGGCCGATGATTCCCTTGACGATCCAATGATCGGTGGCGGCGGTTGGGCCTACGCCGACGCCGAAGTTTATCTCCCATTTGGGTGAGACATTGAGGTCGATGGCGGGGAAGATCTGCTGCTGCTGTTCGTGAAGCGGCGCGATGCTGCGGACATTACCGTAGTCGGAATAGTACTCGACGCCGCCGGCGATTACTTTGGTGAAGTTCCAACTCACCTTGACGCCGGGCGCGAAGTCGAGGCCTTCTTTCACGTCGGGGCCGTGCCAGGTGCGCTCGAATGCCGGATTGACGGCCCAATAGAAGCGGCCCATCTGCTTGTCGACGATGGGGCGGATCTCCCACGTCCAGGTGTCGGGCGAGAAGCGAGCGCGCTGGTAGCCGACCTCCATGCTGAGGCTGGCGCCGACGGGCCAATGCCAGGAATCGGGCACGCGGACGCGGGGACGGATGTGGTCGCCGACCCATTGCACGCCGAGGCCGCTCTGTTCGCTAGTGAAAATGTAGAAGCCGAGTTCTGACCACTCGTTGACGCCCTGCGTGATCTCAATTGTTTCGTGTTCGGCGTGGTTGGTGGCGGCAACACCATCGGGAGTGGCCTTGTGTCCAACGGCGGTGAAGTTGGAGTGGACTTCAAACATGGTGGTCTTGGGGTGAACGGTTTCAGAGCCGTAGACCTGGATTTCGTAGTTCCCCTGGGCGTGCGCGGCCGAACAGGCGAGCGTCGCGAAGATGAAGGCAGGGATGAATGATTTCAAGAACGCTCCTGGTGGCAGATGGGAGGAAGGCAGAGAGCTGCTGTACTCCTTTATACGATTGCGGTGGGATTGAAGTCGCGATATTAAGAAATCTGTAGTTGATTGGGCGAGCGGAACATCGTGAAAGGCGCGGGAATTGGTGACGTAACGCCGGCGAGGACGCCGCCGCTACAGCCGGTCTGGACGCCGGCGCTACGTGATTTGGAGTCGCTTCAGGAGCAGTCGGCCCGGTGATATACTCGCAGGGGCGGGCGCATGAAGCGGGAATAAATCGCTGGACGCGCCGGCATTTCAAGCGATACTGAGGTTCCCATGTCCGGCCATTCGAAATGGGCCACAATCAAGCACAAGAAGGGCGCGCTTGATGCGAAGCGCGGCAAGACATTCACCCGCCTCATCAAGGAAATCACCATCGCGGCGAAGGGCGGCGGGGGCGATCCTGACGGCAACCCACGGCTGCGCACGGCGATTCTGGCCGCGAAGGCCGAAAACATGCCGCAGGAAAACATCAAGCGCGCCATTCAAAGAGGTACTGGCGAGCTTGAGGGCGTGAACTACGAAGAGATCACGTTTGAGGGCTACGGGCCGGGCGGCGTGGCCGTGGTCATTGAGGTGCTCACGGACAACCGCAACCGCACGGTGAGCGAGATTCGGCATTGCTTCTCAAAGAACGGTGG
>JANXQR010000595.1 GCA_025353435.1 Acidobacteriota bacterium
TCGGCCAAGGGCGACCTGCATTTTGAATGGAACAAGGGAGCGCTCAGCAGCATGACTCTATTCCCCACTCCTCCAGTCCTGACTCGCTTCGATCGTTTCAGCGGCGACGCGACCATTGCCGATGGTGCTCTGAAACTCGCACAGAATCAGGTCCAGCGAGGCGTTAAGAAGTCTTCAGTAGAAGCCACAGTCTCCTTCGGCATTCCTGCCCAGGTTTCCTTCGGACCGCAGCCGGAACCGCATACCGCGAAGCGCTGACGCACGGCCCTTAGAATTAAGTCATGGTTTTATCCGTGGCATCTTCCCCCGTTACGCTTTCCTGCCAGGGCATTCTTTTCGACATGGACGGGATACTTATCTCGTCGCTTGGCTCCGTTGAACGAAGCTGGACGCGATGGTCAGAGATGCGCGGCGTTGATCCGGCTTACGCCATCAGCATCATCCATGGACGACGAGCCATTGAAAGCCTCACCTTGCTCCGCCCCGACCTTGACGGCGAAAAGGAACTCGAAATTCTCGAGCGATTTGAACTTGATGACACAGCCGACATTGCCGTACTTCCCGGTGTGCCCGAACTGCTGGCCTCACTGCCGCCGGATCGCTGGACTGTGGTGACCAGTGCCACGGATCGCCTGGCCCGCGTTCGCCTCGCCTCGGCTGGCCTGCCCGTACCTGAGCGATTCATCAACGGCAACAGCGTTACGGAAGGCAAGCCGCATCCGGCGCCATTTCTCGCGGGCGCCGCGCTGCTTGGATTCTCATCAGAAGATTGTGTGGTCTTTGAGGACTCCGCATCAGGTGTCCTGGCTGGTCACGCCGCAGGTTGCACGGTGATCGCCACCACGTTTTCGCACGAGATCGAAAGTCTACGCGCCGCCGACTACATCGTCCCTGAACTTACAGGCATCATCGCCGCCGCAACTACCGACGCTGTCGAACTCCGCTTCCAGCCGATGGCTCGCTAGCTTCTTTTCCTGACCTTGGTCACTGCCCCTATTCGTTCGCCTCAATCTTGCGTCCGTGTGCATCCTGAAGCGGCCGCGAGCTCATGCGGAACATCCCTGAGAATTGGCGCAACTGCTCGCGGCTGATGCTCAAAGACTGCTCCATCACAAACCACTGGACCCCCTCGGTGCATGGCGGCGTGGTCAGCGAGCCGGTGTAGGTCCAGTAGCCGCGATCTGTTGGAAGGAAGCCGCCGGCATTCACGAATTCGGTCACGTGCTCGCTCGCTCCAGCTTTCGTTGGCAGATGCGCCCACAATGTGGCCATGGCGGCGTTTGGGTCTCCGCGATCCATCGCCAGCCGCACCTCCACAATCGCCATTTTTCCGTCAGCGCTGCGATGAACCAACTCGACATCCATGTCGGTCAACTTTCCGTGCACCGGCGTTTCGCTCGGACTGTGAAATTCGATAGTCTCGAGCCCATACCGCACCCCGCCCGCCACCATGTAGCCGCCCGGATTCACGTGCACCACGATCAAGTTACCGGTGTTCTCCACTGTCACTGTTCCCGAAACGTAGTGGAATTCCAGCGGTGCCAGCGCCTTGCTCAGGTGCGCTCCGTGAATATCAATGGGCGACTGCTCATGCCCCTGCCCACACGCGCGATAGGCCGGGTCGAGCTTTCCCCAATTCAGCGGCCCGGTCTTCCCCACGTAGCTCCAAGGCGCACCGCTCTGTGCCTGGGCACCCGCAACTAACCCCATGCAAACTACAAATACTGGAACAATCCGCATCGCGTTCTCCTCGTTCAGAATCAAGGCGCTACCACACTCAAGAATTCTAGTTCGTCCCACCCCTCGGCAAATTGTCAAACCTCGGGCCTGCAAAAGGTCAAAACGGATCGCCACGGATCGGGCTTGTATTGCGCGATTGACAAATACTTGTAGGCATAAGATACTTATGCCTATGAAAGACATGCCTAATCCGGTTACTCCTTCCGGCGCACTGCCCTTGCTGATCCTTCGCGTGCTCCAATCGGGCTCCTTGCACGGATATGCCATCGGGCAGCGCATCCACGTGCTTTCCAGCCAGGTGCTGGGGGTGGAAGAAGGGCTGCTCTATCCCACGTTGCAGAAGATGCTCGTCAAAGGCTGGGTGGTGGCCGAATGGGGCATCTCGGAGACCAATCGCAAGGTGCGCTTCTACCGGCTGACCGTGGCTGGCCGCAAGCATCTTGCCACCGAACTTGAGGGCTACGACCGCGTGACCCGCGCGATTCAGGAAGTACTTCGCACCGCGTAATTTGCAAATCCCAGGAGGCTCGCCATGGGCGAACTATTGCGCCGTATCCGCTACCTCATCCAGCGCCGCCGCTTTGACGCCGAGCTCACCAACGACATGGAATTCCATCGCGAGATGGCGGCGCGCGCAGGCCGCAACAACTTCGGCAACACGCTGCGCATGCAGGAGCGCGCCCGCGAAGCTTGGGGATGGACGTGGCTCGACCGCCTCGTGCAGGACCTGCGCTTCGCCGCGCG
>JANXQR010000765.1 GCA_025353435.1 Acidobacteriota bacterium
CGGCAAGCACAAGGCCATCACAACCAAAATTCTGGATGATCTTGAAGGTCTGGAAGCCGGGAAAGCCTTGAAGATCCCGCTTGCCGAGCTGCCTGACGGCAAGGTCAATATTCGCTCGGCTCTGACACGAGCAAGCCACAAAACCGGCAGGCCGGTAGGAACTGCAACAGACGATGAGTACCTCTACGTCTGGAACCTGTAGCCGCTGCGGCGAACCAGTTTCCGTAGGGAAGAATGACTCGCCATTCCGGCTGGATGTTCCAGTAATTTCACAAATCTTCTTTCCAGTTCCATCATCGTTGGGATATGAACGCCACACCTGCGCTGCTCGATTTCGTACGGCTGGAGAACCGGGGAACTCTGTACCTGGTTGTGGGTACCGATCCCGAGAAGAAGTTGGTTGACCTGGTGTCAATCACTGGTCCGCAGCATCAGGCCAACGCAGTACCCGTCAGTGACCTGCGCGAGGTTGCGGAGAAATTCATTGACGACTAGAAGCACCTGAGAGCGAGCAATGCCGCTCGGACACGGCTTCTGGTAATCTCCAACACGGGTCAATGCGGCACACCATGTCCGACTTCACCACCCTGATCGGCGGCCTGTCCTTTACGGAGTGCCCGCGTTGGCGCGACGGCCGGCTCTACTTTACTGACCGCTTCACGCGCCGTGTGCTGGCCGTGGATCTCGAAGGCAGCGTGGAGACCTATGCGCGGACAAACGGCCTGCCGTGCGGCCTGGGTTTCCTTCCCGACGGTCGATTGCTCATTACATCCATGCTCGACCGCAAGATTCTGCGCCGCGAGCACGACGGCTCCATCGTCGAACACGCCGACGTCTCCCATCTCGCGCCGGGGCTGCTCAATGACATGCTGGTTGATCACGAAGGCCGCGCCTGGGCCGGAAATTTTGGGTTCGATCTCGATGGCGGCGCACCCTCTCGCCCCACCGTCCTCATCGGCGTTACTCCCGACGGTATTGCCCGCGCTGTCGCCAACGATCTCTACTTACCCAATGGCATGGCTCTCACGCCCGATGGCCGCACCCTCATCGTGGCCGAAACCATGATGAACCGGCTCAGTGCCTTCGACGTGATTGGCGACTCTCTCGGCGAGCGCCGCACCTGGGCTGCCTTTGGCCCTCCGCCGACGACCGACGACGTCTCAGAGATCCTGCAACATGCAGACGTGCTGCCTGATGGAATCTGTCTCGACGCTGAAGGCGCAGTCTGGGTGGCCGACGTCCTCAAGCACCGCGTGATCCGCGTCGCCGAGGGCGGCAATATCCTGGATGAACGCAAGACCGATGACGGCTGCATGTTCGCCTGCATGCTGGGCGGCGAAGACGGTCGCACCCTGTTCGCCTGCGCCGCGCCTACGTTTGATGAGGAAGTGGCATCCGTCCACCACCACGCTTCAGTCCTGATGACGAGGGTCGGAGTGCCCCACGCAGGCTTGCCGTGAGTCCATCGAGCTCTTCTCGGCCCTTCCTGCACAGTGGGTTTCGGATCTTATTTCCGAGTTGGCGTTAATACAACCGGAACCACATCGCGGACTATTGCTCACAAACCCGAGCTGAAACACTGTCAATCCTTTGGGGCCCAGAGCTTGCATGGAATGCCCGGCAGTGTCAGAACGAGATGGTCGGGGTCGGCATGATCGGTCACATGCAGTGGAACATATTGCG
>JANXQR010000637.1 GCA_025353435.1 Acidobacteriota bacterium
GTCTGGATGGCGGAAGCGTCCTTGGCTTGGCCGACGTCGGCGACCAGCAATTGTCCGTTCCCGCTGTTCTTCAGCGGCAGACTGTTGATCTCGTCAGCATTTGGGAACTGTGAGTTGGTATAGATGTTGAAGTCCGTGGGCCCGAGCTTTACGTCGCCCGAAGGCAGAATCGCATTCGCCTCATTGAGGGTGCGCACGACATCCATAGGGCTAAGTTGATTCGCCTCCAGCTTCGTCGGGTCAACATAAACCTGGATCTGGCGATACTTTCCGCCGAAAGGGGGCGGAATAGATGCTCCCGGCACGGAGGCGATCTGGTTGCGGACGCTATATTGCCCCAGGTCGTGCAACTCTGTTTCGTTGAGTCCCGCACCCTTAAGCGTGATTAGGCAGACGGGAAGACTGGATGCGTCAAACTTGAGCACAACCGGCGGAAGCGTGCCGGGAGGAAGCCGCCTGAGTTGGGCCATCGCGAGGTTGGAGATGGTGTTGACAGCGGCGTCCGAACTTGTTCCCGGCTGAAAGTAGACGCGAATCAGGCTGACACCTGGCAGGGAGCGCGATTCGATGTGGTCAATGCCGCTTCCGAGAGTAAAGAAGCGCTCAAAGGGGTTGGTGATATGCGCCTCAATCTGTTCCGGCGGCATCCCGTTGTAAAAGGTTGCTACAACGACCACGGGGATATTGATCTCCGGAAAGAGGTCAACAGGCATGCGCGCGACCGTCGTCACGCCCACCACTGCGATAACCAGGCAGAGCATAATGATGAAGAAGGGATAGCGGAGGGCGAAGCTTGACATTATTTGGCCTCCGAAGCGTTGATGCTGGCCAGTGCACTCGGTTTGGGTGTAACTAGTTCACCCGGCTGAAAGCCCGCCTGGTTCGCGACTATGACCTGCTCGCCATCGCGCAGGCCGCTGAGTATCTCGGCTTGATTCGCGGTGGTAACACCGAGCGTGACGTTGCGTCGCTCGACTTTGTTCTGTGCGTTTACGACGTAGACTGACTGGGAGTTGCCGTCTCGGAAGACGGCATTGATCGGTACCACTAGGGCATCACCGACGCGCCGTATGTTCAGTGAAACCTCCGCATACATCCCTGGGCTAAGCGAGCCGTTTGCATTCGGCACGTCCACTTCCAGCTGCATGGAGCGTGTAGCAGGGTCGAGCGCAATCGTGCTGCGCGCGACGGTTCCGACAATCGTGCGGTCCAGCGCGCCTATGTGGATCATTGCCGAATCGCCATTGCGCACGTAAGGAGCAAGAGATTCCGGTACCGGCAGCCGTAGGCGCAGCGTGCTGATTTGCGCAATCTTTACCACAGGAGCTGAGCCGGCATTGGAGGTGCCAGCCTGGATCAGCGCGCCGGCATCGGCATACCGCCAGGTGATAACGCCGTTGAATGGAGCGGTGATGCGCGAGTAGTCGGCCATCGACGAGACTTGCTGCTGCTGCGCTTGCGACACCCCGAGCTGCTGCTGCATCGCCTCGAACGCGGACTTGGCTGCGTCCACCTGCGCGGCACCAGCTTCGTCTTTGGCCTGCGCGTCATCCAGTTCCTGCTCCGCGATCAAACCGGGCCGGGCATCCGATGCCTGTTTGAGTCGGACTGCCGCGGTATGCAACGCGTTGTAGTTCGCCTTGGCGCGCGCCACGTCGTTGGTCGCGCGTCCAATCTCGGCCTGGGTCCGGCGCACGCTTGCCTGCGCACCCAGCACCTGAGCCTGCAACTCTGGAACGTCCAGCGTGGCTAGAACTTGGCCCTCTTTTACTTTGTCGCCGATATCTACGTTGATGCTGCGGATGTAGCCGGCCACTCTCGCGTGAAGCTCAACTTCCTGGTAGGGAAGAAACACTCCTGCGACGGTAAGCTTGTTGGCAAGTGCGCTGCGTGAGGCGGGAACAACCGGCGCGATCGGATCTGCGGCGGCGGGTTCCGGCGAGGCATGATGGCATCCCGGCAGTAGCAGAAGAGTAGAACAAAGCAGACATAGTCGCCCCATGGCTGGGCGTCGGAACAAAACAGCTATATTCATGATGGACTCGCTTAGACTAGAGACAGGTCAACACCACTCGTCGAGCAGTGCGATGCCGGCTAAAATGCTCCGGGCGTTCGATCTAATCTAGTTGCGAGGTGGGGGACGGATGGAATGCGTTGTGCGATAGCAGAGTTCGAAGGCGGGAGAAAAAACAGTGGAAGTTTGCATCCACGCCGAGTAGCGCACGATAGCCGCGAGAACGGCGATTGTGAAAACGAAGAAAGAGAGCGTCGGAGCTGTCTTCACAGTAGGAAGGACGTACTTGGTTACTCGATCCGGCTGCTGCCAAATCTTGGTTGCCGTGATGGGGCGGGTGGCAGCCCCGTGCGGATAGTATGCCGCAGCCTTTGAGGTGATAGCAAAGGTCAACAACAGACCGCAGAACAACAGCCCTGCCCAATACGCCAAGGATGCCTTGCGATCGACATGAAACAGCTGACGCATCTTTTCCAGCATACAGGAAATGGAACGATTGGTCTCAGAATGTCATTCGGACGCATGGTTCGGTCGCTAACGCTTTCTCTGGTTGCCATTGCCACGTCTCTCTGAGTGAGAGAAGGGTCCATGCCAATCACAATCTTCAGGTCAAAACTGGCTAGGTGAACTGATAGCTTGCGCATTTCAGCCCATGAAATACATGCCGCCGGCTCGTCCGAACGTGGTGTACTGCTCGAATGATTTTTGCAACGAGATTGTTGCTGGTAGCGGGTTCTAAGACCTCACCTACGGAACCGTCAGACCTTGGCGGAGTTCTTCCAAAGAATCGGGTTCGACGTTCTAAAAGCTTCGAAGGATGCAGCACAAGTGCTGCGCCTCGCAATAGCCCCTCCGATTCAAGGCAGCTACTACGAAGCAGCGGCGGGACGATTGTTTTCGTCCGGTCACCATGACCTTGAGTAATACACCAACTGAAAGTCAACAAGACCTCTTTGAGCAGATGGTGCGATATAACGCGCTATCTGGCTTCAAAATGCATTGAGAGCATGTGAAGACTGCTCACTGTCAATTCGTCACTGCCACCTTATGGATATATGAGTGCCAATTTATGCTTCAAATCACAGGAATGTCCGCGATAAGTCGATTGTCGAGGCGCACGAAGCGGATATCGTCACGCTGCGAAATGCCGCCAGGAATCAGAAGCTCTTCCTTACTGTCTATGAACTCAAGTGTGGTGCTGAAAGCAGACAACATGACCACATCATGCAACTTCAGCAGCAGCTGAAGGCGGCACTTTATGATGTCGTCGACACATTCGACCTTTATCAAATCGTGAATGGTCCTTCCAGCGAAGCCTCGCAAACTGCGGGGCATATCCTCGACTTGCACC
>JANXQR010000661.1 GCA_025353435.1 Acidobacteriota bacterium
CATGAGTCTCTCGGAAGTCGTCGGAACCATCACTGTCTCGCACTGGATCAATGGCAAGGCCGTGCCGTCAGCGTCTGGCCGCGCGGGCGACATCTTCAATCCGGCCACGGGCCAGACGATTGGGCGAGTCACCTTTGCTTCTACCGAAGAAGTTGATCAGGCAGTGGCGGCAGCGAAGGCCGCGTTTCCGGGCTGGCGCTCCACGCCACTGTCGCGCCGGGCCGAGGTGATGTTCCGACTGCGCGATTTGATAGCGCAGAACCGCCAGCGCATCGCCGAAATTCTTACGCAGGAAAACGGCAAGACAACCGCGGACGCATTGGGCGAGGTAGCGCGCGGGCTGGAGAATGTCGAGTTCGCGTGCGGAATTCCGAATTTGCTGAAGGGCGGCTACTCTGAGCAGGCAAGCCAGGGTGTGGATGTGTATCAGATCCGCCAGCCCCTCGGCGTGGTCGCCGGGATCACGCCATTCAACTTCCCTGCCATGGTGCCGCTATGGATGCTTTCAAATGCGATTGCGTGCGGCAATTGCTTCGTACTTAAACCTTCAGAGAAAGTGCCTTCGGCAAGCATACTAATCGCCGAACTGGCGCGGGAGGCAGGCGTGCCGGACGGGGTTTTGAACCTGGTTCAAGGTGACCGGGTTGCCGTCGATCGCCTGCTGCAGCACCCGGATATCAAGGCCATCAGTTTTGTTGGTTCGACTGCGGTGGCGAAGTCCATCTATGAGACAGCGACACGGAATGGGAAACGCGTTCAGGCGCTGGGTGGCGCGAAGAACCACATGCTTGTTCTTCCAGACGCCGACCTTGCGATGGCGGCTGACGCAGCCGTGTCCGCGGCTTACGGTGCGGCGGGCGAACGCTGCATGGCGATCTCTGTTGTTGTCGCGGTTGGGAGTGTCGCTGATCCGCTGGTCGCTGCCATTCGCGAGCGTATCGCAAAGATTGCAGTCGGTCCAGGATTTGACGCGAAGAGCCAAATGGGGCCGCTGATCACACGCGAGCACCTAGACCGGGTGGCTTCCCACTTGGATCGCGCCGTTCAAGAAGGAGCAACGCTTGCTTATGATGGACGGCACGAATCGTCGGCACCGACTGAAGGTTTCTTTCTGGCGCCGGTTTTGCTCGATCATGTCGCGCCTGGCATGGCTTGCTACGACCAGGAGATCTTCGGGCCTGTACTTAGCGTGGTCCGCGTGAGAAGTTATGTTGAGGCGCTGCGATTGATCAACGAAAATCCGTACGGCAACGGCACCGCGATCTTCACACGCGACGGCGGCGCGGCGCGGCAATTTCAGTTCGAGGTGGAGGTCGGAATGGTAGGCATCAATGTACCGATCCCGGTCCCTGTCTCCTACTACAGCTTCGGCGGATGGAAGTCGTCACTGTTTGGCGATCTGCACATGTACGGGCCCGAGGGAGTGCAGTTTTACACACGCTCCAAAGTGGTCACGAGCCGCTGGCCAGATCCGGGATCGAGCAATGTTGACTTGGGATTCCCTCAGGTGCGTTGATGTTAGATTCAGCTTCAACTTACTCATTGGGATGCGCTGAGTCGCGAACGGCACTTACTCAACGCTTGCCGCGCTCATCGAACTCGCACGAAGCGGTGCGGGAGCGGCTAACTTCATGAGAAGCATATACAGGACTCCCGCGATGAAGAATCCCACGAACCAGGCGTAATCGTAGAGGAAGTGCAACGGCGCAAAAGCCAGCCCCGACAATGCGATTCCGATGCCGGCTGCAAGAGCCCCAATTGCGCGTGGGTTGAAGCCCTTTGAATAGTGATAGACACCGTCGCGGTGATACAACGAATTTACGTCCAGTTCAGTTCCCCTGATCAAGAAGTAATCACAAACCATGATTCCGGCTATGGGGCCGAGCAATGCAGAGTACCCGGTCAACCATCCGAAGATGTAGCTGTCGGGAGTTGCAAGGAACTTCCACGGGCACATTGCGAGGCCCAAGAATCCCGTGATGAGGCCCCCGGTGCGATAACTGATCAGACGGGGGTAAAGATTTGAAAAGTCGTTCGACGGCGAAACTACATTCGCGCCAATGTTCACATTCAACGTTGTAATCAGGATTGCGATGAGCGCCACAAAGGCGACGACGGGTTGATGGAACGCTCCGATCAGGGTAATGGGATTCCAAATGGGGTGGCCGAAAAGGACCGCAGACGCTGATGTCACCGAAATCCCGACAAAGGTGTAAAGGGTCATGGCCACCGGAAGACCGAATGCCTGTCCCACTGCCTGCGCATTCTGCGATTTGGAATAGCGAGTGAAATCGGGGATATTCAGCGCCAGCGTGGCCCAGTAGCCGACCATCCCGGTGAGCGACGGAAAGAACACCCCGAGAAATTCCCGCGTTGAGTGAAACTGGCTGGGCGTGGACAACATCGATCCGAAACTTCCTGCTTTGATGCGAACCCAGATCAACAACGCAGCTGCCATTACAAACATGAACGGGGCGCCGAAGGCCTGAAGACGGCGAATGGATTCCACTCCTCGCCATACGATAACCATGTTGAGAAGCCAGAAGCTCAGAAAACAAGCCCAGCGAACGCCGTCGACGCTGGCTGCCGCGGGCCAGATGACGCCTAACATCGAATGGATTGCTGTTCCACCGATCCACGATTGAATTCCGAACCACCCGCACGCGACGATTGCGCGCAGAATGGCGGGAACATTCGCTCCCCGTACTCCAAACGGAGCACGAATAAACACAGGAAATGGAATTCCGTACTTGGCGCCTGCATGAGCATTCAACAGCATTGGAACAAGGACAATCAGGTTCCCGAGCAGGACCGTTGCCAATGCCTGCTTCCAATCCATTCCTTTCGCAATGAGGGACGACGCAAGCTGATAAGTGGTTATTTCCATGGACATGGAAAACCACAATGCGATGTAGTTATAGGTCCCCCAGGTCCGTTGCGCCGGTGCCGTTGGAGAAAGATCGCTATTGGAAAGGGAAGGGTCGAATGTGCTCACGCGGGCTCCTCTGATTAGCAGTATGCACGTTTCCCAAACTAAGTCTACAAACTAAGTCCGGAGTGAGTGCCATACAAGTGAGCGCCCAGTGTGCATTGCTGGGGTCAAGCTTCTTCAGCAAAGAGAGTGACGATCAATTCTGGTTCATCGACGGGAGGCTCCATTTGTCTAAAACAGGTTGGCTGATGAGAATAGCAAGGCGGGAGGTTTCGAGATGCGTTCAGCTGGGAAAGTGTCAGGTGGGTTGATCATTGTGATGGTTGCCGGAGGACTGTTCGCCCAAGCGCCAGTGGCGGCCCCGGTCTCCGTTGCGGCTCGTTCTGCCGCTGCTTCGCCGATCGCTTCACAACGACCCGGCAAAGCTCCGCCGTCTGACGAAGTCTCCACTCTGCATGCGGGTTTTGCGAATCCGCCCGATGATAGCCGCATCATGATGCGCTGGTGGTGGTTTGGGCCATCGGCTACGAAAGCAGGAATACGGCGCGACTTGGAGCAAATGAGGGCGGCGGGAATCGGAGGTGTTGAGATTGCCACGCTCTATCCCCTGGCCCTCGATGATCAGGCGGCGGCCTTTCATAACTATTCGTACCTATCAGACGAGCACATAGAGAACCTTCGCTTTGCCGCAGCGGAAGCACGCCGGCTTGGGTTGCGAGTTGATATTACGCTGGGAAGCGGATGGCCTTTCGGAGGCCCGCATATTTCAGCTACGCAGGCGGCTGGAGAATTGCGCGTCGAATCTATTCCTGCTCCTTCCGACATTTCTTCAATTGCAGTACCTTCCATGGAGTCGGGTGAACAGATCATCGCAGCTTTTGTTGCGGCTGGCTCGGGAGCCGGTCTTGAACTGAGAAATGCAAAGAGCTTGCCGTCTTCTTCCGGGCCGCGCGTTAGTTTGCCCGAGGGCGGAGGCGTTGACCGCACGGTGCTGTTCTTCATCTCAAGCCGTACGGGAATGATGGTGAAGCGAGCTGCCCAGGGTGCCGCTGGCTTTGTTCTCGACCACTACGACAAGGCGGCCATTCAAAATCACCTTCACACCGTTGGAGACCGGTTGCTGTCGGCCTTTGGCGAACATCCGCCGTACGCAGTGTTCAGCGACAGTCTGGAGGATTACGGTTCCGACTGGACTCCGGACCTGCTCGCCGAGTTTCAGCGCCGGCGTGGCTATGACCTTGCGCCACTTCTTCCCGCGCTGATCGGCGATATCGGACCGGAGACCGCAAGCATCCGTCACGATTGGGGACAGACACTTACTGAACTTGCCAACGAGCGATTCCTTGAGCAGATGCAAGAGTGGGCGCGGGAGCATCACACGCTGTTGCGATCACAAACTTATGGCTATCCGCCGGTGACACTTTCCAGCAATCGCTTCGAAGACCTGCCCGAGGGTGAGGGCAAGGCCACAATCAATATGTGGCGAGAATTTTCTGACACGCGCTGGGCTGCATCGGCAGGACACTTGTTCAATCACCGCGTGATTTCGTCTGAAACATGGACGTGGCTTCATTCCCCCGCGTTCCGCGCCACCCCGCTCGATATGAAGGCGGAGGCGGATCTGCATTTTCTGCAAGGCATCAACCAATTGGTTGGGCATGGCTGGCCCTCTTCTCCCGAATCCGCCGGCGAACCCGGATGGAGAATGTATGCTGCCGGAGCCTTAAATGAGCACAATCCGTGGTTTCTGGTGATGCCTGATGTGAGCGGATACCTGCAGCGCGTGAGCTATGCGCTGCGCCTAGGCGAACCGGCAAACGACATCGCCGTGTTGCTGCCCAATGATGACGTGTGGGCGTCGTTCAAAGGGCGCATCCAGCAAAATCAGCCACCTACTTCGCTGGGCGGATTCAATGAGACTGGCTCTAACGTTGCCGTCGACGAGTCCATGCCGGCCTTCATTGGGTCCGATTTGATTCCTCAAATCCTCGATGCCGGATTCAACTTCGATTTCATCGACGCAGACGCGATCAATAGCATCGGGATTCCCTACAAAATCCTGATTCTTCCCGGAGTCGACCGCATCCCAGCGCAAAGTTATGAAAAAATTCTCGATTTCGCGCGACGTGGTGGCATCGTGGTGGCAACCCGACGACTGCCAGCCACAGCCCCTGGTTATCGCGATGCGGCGGCGGTCTCGGCGCAAATTCAGGCGGTCACTGAGACGCTCTTCCAGGGGCACGTTGACACTGCGCATTTCGCCCCTGATGAGCGCACACTTGGAGAATCGCTTGCGTCGTGGCTTCAACCCGACTTTGTCACCTCTCCGCACGCACCTCAAATCGGCTTCATTCATCGTCACCTTGACGGAGGCGATTTGTACTTTGTCGCAAATACGAGTAACCAGTCGCACAACGTTGACGCGAGTTTCCGGTCCGGAGCGGCAAAGGCGGAGATTTGGGATCCCTTCACGGGAAACGTGACTGGACTGGCCGATCCAAGCAAGGTCCGGTTGGAGCTACTGCCGTACGAGTCGCGCATTTTGTTTTTTTCCAATACCGCGCTTTTGCCCGTGGTCGAACGACCGGGCACATCGATCAAGCGAACTGACATCTCTCACAATTGGCACGTCAAATTCGAGTTAGACGGCTCGACGATGGAGATGCCGGATCTCGCTTCGTGGACTGAAATAGCGACGGTCCGCAATTACTCCGGCGTTGCCACCTATCGTCGATCGATCGATACATCCGATGCAGATTTGCGCTCGGGACATTCCGTTCTGCTGGACTTCGGCGACGGCAGTCCAATCGCAATGCCGGACCCGTTGCCGCACTTCAACATGCGCGCCTATTTTGATAGCCCTGTGCGCGAGGCGGCGCAAGTCTACGTCAATGATCGACTCGCCGGGTATGTGTGGCATCCACCATTTCGCCTTGAGATCGCAACCTTCCTCAAGCCCGGGAAGAACGAGTTGCGCGTCGTCGTGGGAAATACCGCAATAAATGTGCTCGCCGGGACAGCCCTGCCAAACTATCGATTGCTTTATGACCGATATGGAGTGGAATTCATCCCGCAGGGCATGCAGGATCTCAAACCGCTCCCGGCAGGTCTTCTGGGGCCCGTTACGCTGATTTCGAAAGGCCCTTGATGACGGCGATTCAATTGGACTGACATTCGATTCCCGATGACTTCGACCGGAAGCAATGGCTCCAGTTCGACGTTCGCCGCCCGTAAACCGCTTGCCCTAGAGGTTCGCAGCACTCATCGGAAAGGCTTTCGCGCATGAACCACTCGAAGGCAGGCTGATTGGACGGAATCGCTGTGTTGACCCCCCCCCGGGGTGGTTGCTAGACTGTGAATGCGGGGTGGAGCAGCCCGGTAGCTCGTTGGGCTCATAACCCAAAGGTCGCTGGTTCAAATCCAGCCCCCGCAACCATTTACGGACCTCAACTCTAGAGTCCAACCCTACAAAAACCGGGCGCGCTAAGCGCCCGGTTTAGTTTTTGGCTTAGCGGACCGACTTCTGCTGAAGAATTGCTCGTGCCACGCGACAATTAGCAGTACGCTTGTTTTCCATGGGAACAGTGCCCTTGCCGATTGTGGTCCGGATGTCGGCGTGTCGCGCCAATTCCTTCTGCACGTCCAGCGGAGTGTCGGCCCCTCTCAACAGGGTGATGTATTTGTG
>JANXQR010000777.1 GCA_025353435.1 Acidobacteriota bacterium
GGCGTCCCGTTGCCCCTCCGCAATTTCAGTTTCCAGATCACGCTGGAGCGCGTCGAACTCGAACTGAATCTGTTCTGGTGTCCGGCACTTCTGGTAGATGGTGGCGATGCGTTTCTCAAAGTCCACGCCTGATTCCACCGCGCCCAACACCTCGTCGCTTGCTCCGAACACTCCATTGAAGAGGCGAAACTTCTGGTCCAGCAGCTGATACACCCTCAGGTCGGCGGCGTTGCTCCGATTGAGAAAGTTGACCACCACTACGTCGAACTTCTGGCCGTAGCGATGACAGCGTCCGATGCGCTGCTCGATGCGTTGGGGATTCCAGGGTAGGTCGTAGTTCACCACTAGATTGCAGAATTGGAGGTTTATGCCCTCCGCAGCGGCCTCGGTGGCAATCATGATCGCCGCCTCGTCACGGAAATAGTCCACTAGCGCCGCCCGCATGTCCGCGCTGGGCGAGCCGCTGATACGGTCGGTGCCAGCATGCTGCTCCAGCCAATGATGATAGATCTCTTTCGATTTGGGATCGTTATTCGTGCCGTTGAATAACAGGATCTTGCCAGCAAACTCTGTCTGTTCAAGAACGCGAAGGAGGTATTCCTGTGTTCGCCGTGACTCCGTGAAAATGAGCGCCTTCTGCTGAATCGTGGCGCCCACCTGATTCTTCTGCGCCTCAGCTGCTGCGGCAACCCCCCGGCGCAGAGCCGTCAACAGCACTTCACCCTTTGAATTCTTGATGATGGACTTGGCCAGCGCATGGAAATCACGGAGCTTGGCCATTTCCTGTCGAAGTTCAGCTAGCTGTTCCTGAGTCAGCCGCACGCGCTCGGCTTGCGAGGTGCCGTTCTCGTCTTCATCCCACTCGTCGGCCAGTTCATCCAGGTCTTCCAAATTTTTCAGTAACTCATCTGGCAGCGCGGCTACCGCTTCGCTCGCAGTGGCAGCTGTCTCCAGTTTGTTCGCGAGGCCATCCAATGTGCTGGAAATGGCATATGTGGAGGAGGCCAGGAGTTTACGGAGGATGAGTGTCATGAGCTGGCGCTGACTGGCGGGCAAGGCATAGAGCGTGGGCTGCTGGAGATAATCGGAGACCAAGTCGTAGAGCCGCTGTTCCTCTGGTGTTGGCACAAACTCCTGAACCAGCGCATGGCGGTTGGTGAACTTCACGTACTGCAGCACCTGCTTACGCAGCGTGCGTTTACAGAGTGGCCTGAGCCTCTCCTTGAGCTCCGCGAAGTCGGCGTCGTTTCCGAGACGTGCGAACCGGGACCGGAAGCTCTTCAAGTCCCCAAAGGCAAAGTCATCAATGATGCTCACCAAGCCAAGAGCTCCAATAGCGAATTCTGTAGCGGCGTTGCGGTGAGCAGCACTTTGGGAAAGGGTGCGACGGCCTGCTTGATGGCAGTAGCGATCTTACTGGAAGACTTATAGACATTTCGTAGTCGGTGGGCCTCGTCGATGACGACCAAATCCCAAGCGGTTTGACGCAGGTAGGGCTCCTTGGTACGAGCAGAGGACAACCGCATCTCGCTGGAAAGGATTGAGGTTGCCAGCGCGTATAGCCTCGTTGAAGCTTCGATTTTCCAGAATCACGGACGGCAGATGGAATTTGTCGGCCAACTCCTGACTCCACTGCTTGCGCAGATTCGCAGGGACGATGACCAGAAGGCGCCGCTTGCGTTCAGCCCACTTTTGGGAGATCAGCAGCCCAGCTTCGATCGTCTTTCCAAGCCCGACCTCGTCGGCGAGAATCGCACCGCGTGAAAAGGGGCTACGAAAGGCAAACAAAGCCGCCTCAACCTGGTGTGGGTTGAGGTCCACCTGAGCATCCGACAACGCAGCG
>JANXQR010000172.1 GCA_025353435.1 Acidobacteriota bacterium
CAGGCGGCGGCGAAGAGGGCAACGATCATGGAACTCAACCCACAATTCTCCAAGCTAAAATTTGGCAGGGTGGAAGAACTCCATCTTGTCGTCGATGGCGTACCGGTTCTTGCGGGAATGTATTTGCCGCCGGATTACACCCCGGGCAGGCGTTATCCCCTGGTCGTGCAGACACATGGGTTCGATCCTAAGCGCTTTTCGATGGACGGGCGGAATGAATGGAGCAGCGGGTTTGCTGCTCGCGCTCTGGCGGCGAACGGCATGATTGTCGTTCAGATGGAGGAGTTCGCCAACCCCGCAGATCACGACCGGATCGGAAGCGACCGATCCCTCGGAAGTAATCTCGAACAATCGTTTCGGAATTTCTCGATCGACTGCGACAGGCAAGTGATTCAAGATCTCGACGGGAGGGGGCTAATTGACCCCGACTGGGTGGGAATCAGCGGGTTCAGCCGCACAGTATGGTTTGTCTCCTATCTGCTCACGCACGCATCCGAGCCGAAGTTCCGAACCGCGGTGCTGACCGACGGAATCGATGGAGGATATTTCGAATACATAGCCGGCAGGCTCACCGAGTTCAATGAAGACAATGGCGGGAAAACACCCTTCGGGCCAGACGGACTGGAACTATGGATGCGAGAGGCGCCCAGTTTTCACCTTGACCGCGTATGCATTCCCCTGCGCCTGGTCTCGATCGACGATCGCCTTGCGCAATGGGAGTGGTTCGTCGCAGGCAAGATGCAGCGGAAGCCCGTCGAGCTGATCGAGATTCCGGGCGGCAGCCATTTGCTGGAGCGCCCCAAGGACCGTCAAATCGCCATGCAAGGCATCGTGGATTGGTTTCGATTCTGGCTTGTGGATGACGTCAATCAAAAACCTGAAAAGCAGGAACAATATACCCGCTGGGAGAAGCTGAGGACCCTCGAATCTGAGAAGGATCAGAGCGGGTGCACAAAATGAGTCGCTCTCAAATGCCACTCCTACCGACAATAAGAGCAACACCTCGGGTGGCTGTGGCATTTGGCCCGTTCCCGGGAGGCAGACGACGTCAAGCGTGGATAGACGCTAGACGAGTTGGGCGATCCATGTGTTGAAATGAAGTTGGATGACGGCTGATCTGCTTGATAACCCACAGATTCCCGATTGCGCACGCTGGCATCAGATCGTCGCGAGCTCTCCGGGATCTACACTTCTCAAGACCGCGCGGATCGACGAGGAGAACTTCCGCAGTTATCTGTTCCTTCATCCCGCCCACACTCTCACAGCTGTGACGCCGGATGAGATTCATGGCGTGTTCGATGAGATTGAGAAGCACTTGCGCGCGGGCTCGTGGGTTAGCGGCTTCCTAAGCTATGAAGCCGGCTATCATTTCGAGCCTACGGCGATGCGCGGCGCATCTCCGCTGCCCGTCGGCGACCTTCCGTTGGCATGGTTCGGGGTTTACCCAAAGGCGGTGGTGATCGACGAAGGCTGGGGGGCGAACAAAAGGCAGATTCGCGCCGGCCATGAGCGTACCGGTCCGGTCGAGTCGCAGATCGAACTGGCAGCGGAGGTCTATAGAGACAGGATTGATCGGATCCGGCAGTACATTGCGGCGGGGGATATCTACCAGGCGAACTACACACCGAAGCTGCGGCAGAGGTGGCCTTGGGGGGCGGACACGCTGTTCGAGAGAGCGGTTGCGAATCAGCCGGTAGCGTATGCAGCCCTGCTGAACACTGGCCCCACCCGAATCATCTCGGCATCGCCTGAGCTGTTCTTTCGCAAGCATGCCGATGGGATATTGGTGCGTCCGATGAAGGGAACTGCCTGCCGGGGCCGCGACGTTCGCGAAGACGCCAGGATCGCTGCATGGTTGGCCAACGACCAGAAGAACCGCGCGGAGAACGTGATGATCGTGGATCTGCTGAGGAACGACCTGGGAAGGATCTGCAGGCCCGGCACGATCCGCACGAGCGAATTGTTTCGCGTGGAGCGCTATCCGGATCTATTTCAAATGATCTCGACAGTTCACGGGCAGCTAATGCCGGGTACTTCGTGGTATGAGATCTTCCGCAGCTTGTTTCCCTGCGGGTCGATTACCGGGGCGCCGAAGATCCGGGCCATGCAGATTATCCGCGAACTCGAAGCGATACCGCGCGGGATCGGATGCGGGGTGATCGGGTTTATCGCACCCGGGGGAGAAGCCGCATTTAGCGTGGCGATCCGGACGATGGCGCTGCGCGGAGAGGAACTGGAGATGCGCGTCGGATCCGGGATAACCTATGACTCCGATGCGGGGGCCGAATATGCTGAATGCCTTTTGAAGGCGGCGTTTCTGACGCGCGACACCCGGGAGTTCGAACTGATTGAGACGCTCCGTTGGGATGGGGAATACCTTCTCCTTGATCTGCACCTCGATCGTCTTCAGGAGTCGGCAGCGTATTTCGATTTCAAAATGGACAGAGATGCGGTGCGGGATGAGTTGTTGCGGTATGCCGAGTCGCTCGAGCAGGGCACGTGGCATCGAGTGCGCGCACTGGCTGCGCGAAACGGGGCATCTTCGATTACGTCTGAGCGCATTGATCCTAATTCGGCAGATGCCGCGATTGTGTTGTATCCGGAGAAGACGCAATCGGCCGATCTTTTTCTGAGACACAAGACGACGCGCAGGGGCCTGTACGACACCGCACTGAAGCAAGTGCGCGCGGCTGGGTTCGATGACGCTCTGTTCCTCAACGAACATGGAGAGGTGACCGAATGCGCGGCGCACAATGTGGTGATTGAGAAGAGCGGGAGGCTGCTGACGCCGGCGCTCGATTGCGGACTGTTGCCCGGCGTGTACCGGAGCCATCTCATGAAAGATGAGCGTCGGGTGGAGGAAGCGGTTCTCACATTTGAGGACGTCCTTGCCTCTGATCGAGTGCTTATTTGCAACTCGGTGCAGGGGATGCGGAGGGTAATACGCGTGGCGGGTGGGTTGAAATGAAGCCAGTGAATTCAGCACGCGCAATGTAACGAGGATGGTCCCCATTCCGGCGTGCGAGAACAGGGACCGTCCGGTTGGTGACGATTCAGTCTTCAAGTAGATGTTCTACTCGTCGGCCTCATAAGCGGCCGGCGACCCCTGAACACCCTGATGGCCACTGTCGTCCTGCTGGATGAATTTGTTGTGCCCTTTGATGCATTCGTGGGCACGGCAGGAATCGAGTATCTGCGGTTTTGTGTAGGTCATCTGTTTTCTCCTTGGATTGCTGATTTCCGTGCCGCGGCGTCAACGGGCGGCGCTGCCGGCGCGGATCTCTTCTGCGCCGCAATGGTGGCGCAAACTCTTGGAATCGAGTGGCGAGGGTGAGACTCGTTCAAGACTCCGTTCTGCATTCGAAGCCAGAACTCCATCTGTATCGCCCTGATGATGGCCGGCCACCACCTTGGCCAAGTCCCTTTCGCGACCTCGGCGATTGCTATCTTGAGCTGTCCCTCATTGATCAGTCCCATAGTCCCGACGACGGATCCTTCGAAGATCGACTGTATGACCCCTTCCGATCTTTGAATGGAGAGCAGCGGCGCGCGAATGAGAGAGCCTTTTCTGGGTCGCTCCAGGATCTCGGCGGGGACAATGCCTTGAAGGGCGCGCCGCATCAGTGAGCGTCGGCGGCCGGGCCGTACCAGCTGCTCTCGCGGGATACGGTAGAGGAACTCAACCAGATCGCGGTCAAGATAGGGATAGCGATATTCGTAACGGGACGTGATCGAAGGATAGAGGTGGGGCAGGGTCTCCAGAGTCTGCCACCAGCTGACTCCATTTTCGATCCTGCTCGGGGAGCGTCCAAACCTCGGGACCCTGGCTGCATCGTCGATCCGGGCATCGGTAGCGATGCGCCCGAGGCGCCGCGAAATCCAGGGCGGCACGTGAATTCTGTCCGAGAACAGCGTGCAGTAGCAGGCCGCGCTCGAGGCCACTGTCTTCGCGAGCAAATGCAACAACGGTGTGCGCTCGAACATGCAGAACGCCAAACCGCGTGTAACCAAGTTTCGCAACTGAAACGAGATCAAGTAGTCAGCCAGTTCCGGCAAGGGGGTCGGTACGCCGCCAAGCACCTCATCGCCGCCGATTCCGGAGAGAATCACGCGATAGTTCCTGACTGCCATGGCCTCCGCGAGCTGCGTTTGGCGTCCGGCTGCGTAACGATCGATGCCAGGCTGGCACGCGCATATGTCTATGTTCTGCTCCAGCGGCTCAAAGGAGCGGTTTTCAGCCGCTATGTTCAAATGGACGCCCGCTTTACCGCGCTGAGCCTCGACAACGGTGAAGTAACGGCGCTCATCCCAATTCGGTTCCGAGTCATCGAAATAGGACACGGTGTCGAGGAACTCATCCCGGGATACTCCGCACTCCGAGAGAATCCGATCGGAGATGCACACAATCGAAGTGGAATCCATCCCGCCGCTGAGTTCGGCAAGAATCGGGGCTCCCGCTCCTGTCCGGCGTCGTACGGATTGGCAGAGCAGGGAAATGAAATGGTCCTCGTATTCGATATCCGATCGATATTGGATCCGCTCTTTGGTCGTTGGTTCCCAATGTCGATGCCGTTGAGTCCCGTGCTCATTTACGACCAGATAGTGCGCTGGGGGAACCGCCTGAATTCCTTGGTACGGAGTCAGGTCCCGAACGGCAAGACAGCTGAGGTAGCGGGCTGCGTAGGCCTCGTCAAGCTCAACAGTGTTGCCATTGGCAAGGAAGGTGTCGAGAACCGTCGACCAGAGAACATGATCCTCGGTGGCCTCGAAATAAAGAGTTCTTGTGCCGGCATGGTCACGCGCAAGGTAGAGAGATTGGTGGGAAAGCGACCAGAGCGCAATTGCCCAGTCGCCAACCAGTTTCGCGAAGCAGTCGGGACCCCATCGCCGGAACAGGGCCGCGACGAGGATGGAATCGGCCATGTGAGGATCCGCAATGGCGATCTGCTCACGAAGTTCAGCATGATTGTCGATTCGCCCATCGAGCGTCACCATGCATCCGTCGGCAAATACTGTGGGCCGCAGCTCAAGTTTTGATCGCTCGTGAGTGAAATAAGGCTGAAGCCCCATGCCAACGCTCCGGCGACAAGCCACAAATGTCCCGTCGGAAGCATGGCGGGCACTCAGCTGACCGAGCTCAAGCATCTGTCTTTCATCGATGGCCGGGCTCGATGGTTGCCAGAGGCCAAACTGTATGCTCATGGTTTATGCTCCGGGTTTGCTAGCAGCGCTCAAGGACCTGATATATCGTGTGCATGTAGGGCCGATCGTTGATGACTTGTCCATTGACTTCCACCCAGGCGTGAGAACGGAAGGGCAGCAGCTTGGCGCCGATCACCAACTCGGCATCGATGCCATGGCGGCGCAAGAGCAGCGTCGTTGCCGCGGAACGCTGCAAACAAAACACTCGTTTGGCGTAGAACACGCAAGCATAGTCCATCGCACGGCACAGATCGTCTTTGTGCGTCAGTCGGGCCAAGGAAGCCCGGCGAACCGGCTCTTCTTGTACGACTCGATATAGTTGTTTGAATTCATTGAAACGCATGATCCACTCAAAACGCAGCAACAGCAGCCAGCTTTCAAATACGAGCCGTTTCATCACAGCCTCCTTGGGAAACCGCAATTCCCAACTCGCGACACAGAAAGGCTATTCGGCGCGCCAGCGCGGGGATTCGAACCGAGAGAGGCAACATCGGCGAGTGGCCCCGTTCGTCGCTGTAGTCCACGATTACAGGATGCCTCTGACCGGGTCCCGACTGAAGAAGGGCCGCCATCTTACGCACGTGCGCCGGATTGCAACGGTCGTCCTTGTCTCCGGTGACAAAGAGGGCCGCGGGGTAATCGACGTCTTCGGCGACGTGGTGATAGGGAGAATAAGCGTAGAGAGCCTGAAAATCCTGCGGATCGTCGACGGTTCCATACTCGTAGTTCCATCTCACCGCCTGGTCGAATGATTCGTACCGGACCATGTCAAGCAGGGGTGCGATGCACAGTATGGCTCCGAACAGATCAGGACGCTGTGTCATCGCGACAGCTACCAAGAGACCGGAGTTCGAGCCGCCGAAGATCGCAAGCTGTCGCGGTGTGGTCAGAGCCTGCGCGCAAAGCCACTGCGCCGCGGCGAGGAAATCGTCAAAGGAGGCCTGGCGTTTTCGAGTGCGCCCGGCGTCATGCCATGCCTTGCCAAACTCTCCGCCCCCGCGAATATGAGGCACCGCAAAGATCGCGCCTAGCTCGGTGAGGACAGTTGCGAGCACTGAAAATTGCGCCGTGGTTGCCAAACCGAACCCGCCGTAGCTGGTCATGATCACGGGCCGCGCGCCGACGCCCGGCTTATCGCATTTCGCCGATACCAGCGTCAGCGGGACCTCCGTGCCGTCTTGCGACAAGATGGTGGTTTCGTGAACATCAACGCGCCTGCTCCGATCAGGTGGCCCTTGTTGATGCCAAAGGACGGGCGTCTTGTCGGGCGCGCGATAATCGTAGATCGCAGGCGGAATATCGAAAGATTCGAAGGTATAGAAGAATCTGTCCGTCGCCTGCGCTGGAGAGGGAAGGATGCGAACCGTCCCATCCCGCGGCACGTCGACTGAATCTGCGCGTTGACCACTCGAATGCCACGCGTCAATCACGGTTGCACCCCGTTCCATGTAGCTCACGAAGAGATGATCTTGTGTGATGGCGAACTGCTGGATCGGAACCTTCTTTTCCGGAACGAAGACCCCTAGTTCTTTACCTCGTCTCGACAATTCGATGATCCGCGAGCTGCCTCTCTCGGTCTCGGCCAGGATCAGAATGCGATCGTGCCAAAGAATCGGGCAGTACGGTGCCCGTTTGTCTCGGAAAACCTGGACCCAGTCAGGCGCGCCGTCATGAAGCTCCGCGATCCAGAAATCCGAAACGAGTTCCGGTCCTTGCGGATGCAGCCAGAGGGCTCCCAGCAAGCGGGCATTTGCCCTCAGGGTAAGCCGGCTGCCCTTTGTTTTGGGAGTGCGGAAGACAACGGCTTGCCGCCCCACCGAACCGAACGGTTCATAACAGATCGTGTGCGTGTCAAGGTGTTGACCGGTCTCATGGCAGTAAAAATAGCCCCTATGGGAGAGAGCCATGCCGCGCGCATAGCCGCGCGGAATCCTGCTTGGGAGAATTGCACGGGCGTCGACGTCAAGAATCTGGAGCTGCTTGCCGTCCTCACCTCCGCGCTTCACCTCAAATACCAGGAGACTTCCGTCGGCCGAGATCCGATGAATGCCGACCGACGCGAATCGCCCTTCATGCGATGGGTCGACCAACATGCACTCGTTGGTGCCGGAGATTTCGCGCATGTAGATGCAGCCTTGTTCTTGTCCCACCTCCCGCTTTCGATAAAAATACCGGCCTCGAACGTATGCTGGCTGATCAATGACTTCGACGTCGAGATAATTTCTCACGCGACGCTCGATGGCGCCAAGTTCGGGGCAGAAAGCGAAGTATTCCTCGCAACGCCGTTGCTGAATACGAATCCACTCTTCAGTTGCAGCCAAATTACGGCTTTCAAGCCATCGATAAGGATCCCTGACGACTGAGTTGTGGATGACTTCTTCGACGGGGCCCGTTACTCGCATAGGACCTCCATGAGCAAGGAGTCCTTCGCGGCTCGATCCATGTGCCGGGCCAAGCTCCGCGCGTAGCTTTCAAACTGCGGTCGGGCGCCTCGAGCCTGCCCAATCCAGTCGCCGCGGCCATAGAGACAAGCGTAGATCGCTAGAAGTGGTGTCAAGGCAATCGCTCCATCCAGAATTCCCGCGGCCAGCCATGGCGACCAGCAATCCCGATAACAGGCTCGAACACCTTCGGCGTGGGCCTGGCTCAATTGGCAAAGGCGTTCGCAGGATAGAAGCGGATTGCCAACCGCAGCTTCGCTCCAGTCCGTAAAGACGAATTTCGCGCCGTCCGAGAGGATGTTGCCTGCATTCAGATCGTTGTGGATCAAGGCGTCCGGTATATCGAACGCCTCCAGGCGAAAACACGCATCGCGCAAAATCTCACCCAATTCGAGCAGTCGATCGCGGCTAAGGGGGGCAGACTTCGTGGACGTTTGCCGCGCCATTGCATCGATCAAGTACGCGATCACCGAGTCTATATGACTTTTCAGCACAGGCAAGCGCAGATCGAACGCACCCGCGGCCAGCAAGTCGTCAGTCTGGCCGACGGTCAGAAGCTGAAGCCTGGCCATGCGTTTCGCTGCCGCCACGAGTTCGTCCGGACTGGGAGCATCGGGTAACGGATCGCCCGCATCCTCAGTGAGC
>JANXQR010000720.1 GCA_025353435.1 Acidobacteriota bacterium
GCCTGCGGTGGAGAAGCCTTAGCCGAGGTCTCGCGGACGGCGATTTCGACCGTTGCGACGAAGAGTTTCCAGAGAACATAGCGGGAATTGTCATTGGCAGAGCGGGTTCCGGCCGTCAACGGATGATTGACCAGAGTTAGCTCACGCGGCCTACACTAGGGCAACGGCCCGGAATCCAGGGTAGACCCTGGCCGGTCCGTAACTCTTCTCAGGCTGCGCACGTCGGGCTTGAATCAGAGAGCCGACTATGCATAGAGGAATTGGCGGAACAATCTTCGAGCCGTTAGAAAAACGCCGCGACCGTGAAGTTACCCTTGGGCCTACCATGCTGATATTGCTGGGGCTTGGGCTGTTCACGTTGTGCGCGGTGTGTTTTGTGTTTGGATACGCGGTAGGGCAGCATGTCTCGCCGCCCCTCGCAGCCGGCGGAGTGCCGGGGTCTGCGCTAACTACAACACCGGTGCAGAATCAGGCTTTGTCGTCAAAACCGGCAGCGAGCCAGAACAGTTTCCAGCCACACACGACGGCCGATCCGCCACCAGCGACTTCACCCAACGATTCGCCTGCGCAAAAGGCAGATTCAAGTCAATCGGTGCAAGGCCCTCAGGCTCCCCCTCAGCCCGCTCAAAGTTTCAAAGCGCCCACGACCCCTGCCACCAGTCCTGCGCCGCCAGTGACACATACTGCGTTGCCAGGGCCAGCGGGCGGATCGCAGGCAGGCGGCGTGAGTGGACCAGCAGTCAGGCCGGCGTTTTCGCAGAGCGCCGCGCCACCCGGAATGTGGATGGTGCAGATTGCCGCGGTGTCGCATCCTGAGGATGCCGATGTGCTGGTGAGCGCACTCCGCAAACGGGGGTATGCCGTCTCGGTGCATCGCGATCCTGCAGACGCACTCATGCATGTGGAGGTGGGACCGTTTGCCGGTCGCGCCGACGCGGCGGCCATGCGCCAAAAGCTGCTGAACGACGGATACAACGCGATCGTGCAGCCGTAGCTGATTATTATCGCGCTGAGAAAGTCGCGATGTTTGATTGATCAGTCGCGCATCCATTCTGGCAGTCCGGAAGCGATGGCGGACCGCATTGCCTCCATCAACTCTTCGCGCGTGGAGAAGTCTTTCGGGTTTATTGGTGCGTGGAATACGATATGTGCCGTGCTTGGTTTCACTCGCAAACTGCCCTTGGCCATCATGCCTTCGGTGCCATAGATCGAGACAGGCACACACGGTGCGCCCGCTTCCATTGCGAGGTAGAACGGGCCTTTCTTGAAGGGCAGAAGACGCCCGTCAGGCGAGCGAGTTCCCTCGACAAATGTCGTGATGTGGAGGCCCTTCTCAAGGACGCGGCGGGCTGCGGCAACGCTTTCAACTGCGCTTTCTACACGGCCATCGCGATCGACAGGGACAAATTCGCCCAGCTTGAATCCGTAGCCAAGCACGGGGATTTTGGTGAGCGAGCGTTTGAGAAACACCGAAGTGCGGCCTGGAATGCACGGTAATAACGCCGGCGGGTCGAGATTGGAAACATGGTTCGCCATGAAAATGCAGGCAGTGTGGGGCGGCACATGCTCAAGGCCCTGCGTCACCACACGAATTCCCGCCAGCCTGAAGGCGGTGCGCACAATGCTCAGCGACACGTTGTAGAGCAGCGTTGCATCTCCGGTGACCATGGTCCGCGGGATGAGGACGAGTGCCGCAGGTGCGCCGAGCAGGAAAATCGTGGCAATCAGGATGACGGAAGCGATCATGAAGTGGGGGGTTTTCCCCGAAGGCGGGCGGGCAGTTTCTCATAGATGCCGTCAAACCCTCCATTGGAAAGGATCGCTACGACGTCGCCCGATTGGAGTTGCGGGACCATGCTGTCCAGAATGGCGTCTACACTTGGACAGAGTTGCGCTGGCGTCCCAACCGCATTGAGCGCATTCACGACATCTTCCGGATGCAATCGCTCGTCCTCGGGAATGCGTTCCTGCTGGTAGACGCCAGCCATCATCACGCAGTCAGCTTGCTGCAGGCTTTGTATCAGGTCATCGGCCAGCACCTTGCGGCGGAGCGTGTTGGATCGCGGCTCAAGTACTGCCCAGAGTCTCGAATTCGGATAAACGGAACGCAAAGCGCGGAGGGTTTCACGGATGGCAGTGGGGTGATGCGCGAAGTCATCGATGATGGTAATGCCATTTATTTCCGCGCGTACTTCAAGGCGGCGCTTCACGCTTTTGAAGCTGGCCAGCGCGGCCATGATTGCATCCTTTGAGACTCCCTGACTGGTGGCCAGAGCCGCTGCGGCGGTGGCGTTGAGCGCGTTGTGCTCTCCGGCCAGCCGCATCTCGAGTTCTGCCCACAGCGCGCCTCCACGCCATACCTCCCAGCGCGTGAGGCCATCTTCATGGCGCAGATTTGCGATCCGCCAATTTGCGCCGTCAGTGAATCCGTAGCGCTCCACACGGCAGAACGCACGCTCGATGCACTCGCTCACATTGGGGCTGCCATCGAACGCCAGGATAATGCCTCGTCGCGGCACCAGATTGACGAGCCGTTTGAACGCGGTCTTTACGGCTGCAAGATCGGCATAGATGTCGGCGTGATCGAATTCAACGTGGGTGAGGATCAGTGCGTCAGGAAAATAATGCAGAAACTTCGGCCCCTTGTCGAAGAACGCGGTGTCGTACTCGTCGCCTTCCACAATAAAGGTGCCGGTTGGGCGCAGTTGGAAGCTGGAGCCGAAGTTTTCCGCGACGCCGCCGATCAGGAACGACGGTTCGAACGCTGCATTTTCGCGCGCCGCAACCTGGTAGATCCAAGCCAGCATGCTTGTAGTGGTCGTCTTGCCGTGGGTACCCGCCACGACAAGCGATGAGCGGCCAATCAAAAACTCCTCACGTAATAATGCCGCCATTGAAGCAAAAGGAATGCGCGCATCGAGTGCGCGCTCGATCTCGGGATTCCCTCGAGACAGCGCATTTCCAATAACAACCAGGTCGGGCGGGGGATCAAGATTTGTCTCTGCGTAAGGCTCCATTACTGAAATGCCCATTTCCCGAAGCTGATCGCTCATGGGCGGATAGGCGGCCTTGTCTGAACCTGTTACGCGATGTCCCTCTAACTGCAATAGACCGGCAAGCGACGCCATCGCTGTGCCGCAAATGCCGCTCAAATGAATATGCCTTGCCTGCTTCACTTCCACTCCATCCACCTGCGGACTCCAGCTCGAAATTTTTTTATTTCTACGTTCTCTTCGCTATCTTCAATTCTGCATTTATTGCGACGACGAGATCCGCTTCAACGCCAAATGTCAGCGTGACGTTGTCACGCGAAACATGCCCACTGCGCAGTCCGAAGGCGATCGGCCCCTGAAAATCACCCAATGAAGACTCAATCACTTTTTCAAGCAGGTCAGGCTCGGCGCCCAGAGAAACACAATCCAGCATCTCGCCAAACACGATGCCGGTAACCCCATCAAGCTTGCCTGCCATGCGAAGCTGCCACAGCATTCGGTCGATTTGGTATGGCTTGGCGCCAACGTCTTCAACAAACAAGAGCTTGCCTTCAGTCTGGGGCTCCCATGGCGTACCCAGCATTGCAACGAGGATGCTGAGGCAGCCGCCGTATAAGGTGCCACGTGCTGTGCCGGTTTTGATCACACGCATTCCTTGCGCCTCACCGACACTGTAGCTCGCGCCCTCGAGCGCCGCGTAGAAGCTATCGAGATGCACGCCGTCTTCGAGATAAAAATCCGCCGCGAGCATGGGTCCGTGAAATGCCGGAAGTCCGAGTTGGTCGAGAAGATACAGTTGAAGCCCGGTGAGGTCGCTATAGGCGAAGAAGGGCTTGGGATGCGCGCGCATAACATCCGTGCCTATATGTCGCAACAGATGATTCGAGCCATAGCCACCGCGAAGGCACATCACTAAGTCGGTAGCTGGATCCGCAAAGGCTCCATGGATATCGGCAACACGCTGCTCGGGGGAGCCGGCGCAGAATAGCGGTCCACGAGCCAGCGCGTTGGGCATGAAGCGAGGCGGGAAGCCAAGCGCTCGGAGTCGTTCTGCACCGGCTTCAATGCGCTCTTTGCTTGCGAACGAAGCCGGCGCCACGACGCTGATCCCGGCGGTACGCGAGACGGCGGACAAACTGAGCAATTCCGGTTGCCGTGGCATCTTCACCATGCTTCCCCACGGGCGATCAGTGCAGCCGGTCCCGTCAACTGCAGCTCAGTGCCGTCTCCATCCCATTCGACCCGTTGCGCTCCGCCGGGTGCAATTACTTGCAGCGACGAATTGCAGGCGTGAAGACCGATGACCGCGGTAGCGCATGCCGAGGTTCCTGTCCCGGATGAAGTGGTTGGGCCTACGCCGCGTTCGAATATGCGAATCTCGATCTTGTCTGGGCTAATGATGCGAACAAATTCGACGTTTGTCTGGTGCGGAAAGTCAGGATGGCCACAGATCTGTTGCCCGATGCTCTGCCATCGTTGCCGATCGACACTGAAGTCGGAGTTGTCCACGATGACCACGAAGTGAGGATTGCCGGTCGAGACTTGAATGCCCTGCACCTGCACACCGCCGGGAATGGTCACTGTGCGCGGAGTGAAGTGTGGCACACCCATTCCTGTTGTCACATCGACGGTAAACTCCGCGTCTGTATACACCGCGTTTACACGGCAAACGCGTAGCCCTGCGTCAGTCTCGATTTCGAGCATCTCACCAGTTTCCGCATTGCGGGCTTCGGCCATCCACGCCGCCACGCACCGCGTTCCATTGCCGCTGATTTCGGCAATCGAGCCGTCCGAATTGTGCAGGCGGATGCGTCCAGAC
>JANXQR010000764.1 GCA_025353435.1 Acidobacteriota bacterium
AGACCATCGCCGGCCGGGTGCGGCCGGCTGAGGGCGAGGCGTTTCTGACGCGGCTGGATTGAGGTCTAGAAGCTCTCGCTCCCGACTTCGGGCCGGCGAGCCATTCTGGGCTCGTCACGGGAGCTGAGTTCTGAAAGCCGGATGGACGTTCAAACCCTGAATCAATTCGAACTGGTTTTGACTTCATGGCCGGTAGCGGTCTTGGTCCAGTGGACCTGGTCGGTGGAGAATTCCTGGCGGTAATCAATGGTGGTGGGAGAAGACCAGACGTTGACGACGCGGTAGTATGTCGTCTTGCCGGCGTCAGCGGACTGCCAGGGGAAGATCCATGTGTTGCCTTCGATTATGAGGCGGCCTGACCCGGGCTCGCCGCCATCGGTTGGAATCTGGTAGCTGGTGCAGGAATGGTCTGCCTTGACGCAGGTGAAGACGATGAGCACTTTAGGGTCGCCGTCGACGATTTGGCGGCAGGCGACATAAATTCCGCTCTTCCAGCAATCGTTATTCAGGTTTGAGACTTCATGGCCGGCCTTGGAGTTGGGTGTGTCCAGGTGGTTGATCTCGATCTTCCAGGTGCCGGCGTACGCCCACACAGCGTCGATACCGCTTGGTGTTGTCGCTTGGGAAGCCGGTGACTGGGCTGGCAAAGTTCCAATCCCGAGAAGCGCCATCGCCATGAGCGCGCACAGATTTCGTAGCATGAGTTTCGGACCTCCATCGCTTGCAAACGACTGAAGAGATGATTGCACGATCCGTGGCAGGAAGATCCTCGAAGTTTCTTTTCAATTTCGTAGCCAGTGGGGGTTCAGCGGCGCTACAATCCCGGCCAAATCAAAAGCGCAATCCCCGGCGCACAACTTCAACATGAACAACGTGTGGATCTTCTCCGGCATTTGGACGAGGGGGTTCTTCACGGGAGGAATCAATGACCGCAGACGCAGCATGTGTTCGACAGAATTACTGGGCCATCCTGGTGGCCTCCCTTTCCTGCTTCTTCATTTCGGCGGCCTGGTACACGCTCTTCATGAAGGCGTGGCTGAGCGGCACGGGGCGAACGGTTGAGTCACTTACGGAGGCGAGCAAGGCGGCGGGGCTGAGTACCTGGGTGCCATACGTCATCGCCTTCGCGTGCGCGGTGTTAATGGCCACGGCAATCTCGTGCCTCACGCAGTTGACGGGGCAGCAGACGGCAGGCCGCGGAGTGACGACCGGGGCGCTGCTTTGGCTGGGATTTGTGGTTCCCGTGTGGGCGACGGAATACGTTTTCGAGGTGCGGCCGTTGAGCCTGTTCGGTATCAATGCCGGGTTCTGGCTGGTGGGGATGACCGTGATGGGCGCGATTGTGGGTGGCTGGAAGAAGAAGGCCTAAGGGACTCCTGCGTTAAAGATGATCGCGACCTAAGCGGAAGTCGATTGGGTCAGCATGGCGGCGAGGAGCGCGGTTCGCGGGGCGAGGTGTTCGAGCAGAATCGACTCGTGACGGGCGTGAGCGCCTTCGCCAACGGCGCCCATGCCGTCGAGGGTAGGGACGCCGAGCGCCGAGGTGAAGTTGCCGTCGGAGGCTCCGCCGGTAGCGGCTTCTTCGAGGATGAGGCCGAGTTCGGCAGCCAGGACGCGGGCGCGGTTGTAGAGGGCGACAGTGCCGCGAGTGCGCTCCATGGGCGGGCGATTGATGCCGCCGGTTATTTCCAGGGAACAGCGCCGGTTCGCCGGCTTGAGGACGGCAAATTTGCGGGCGATACGGGGGCCGTCGGCTTTGCGGGCGATGCGCACGTCGACTTCGGCCCAGGCTTCGGCGGGGATGACGTTGGTCTTGGAGCCTCCGCCGGCGAGAC
>JANXQR010000784.1 GCA_025353435.1 Acidobacteriota bacterium
TGTCCCCGCTCGCCTGGAGTTCGACCGCATCGCTGACTCCCGACAAGTCCGGCGCCGTTCCCTCGCTCGACAAGCTCGGATTCCAGTCCGACAGCGTGATTCATTCTTCCAGCCACATCCTGCTCACCAAGGGTGGCGGGCGGATGGCAGTCAACATTTCCCAGGCCGCCAAGAACTCGATGTTCATGAAAGTTCTGGGTTACATGATCGAAGCCGGAAAGATGATTGCGCCGATGGTTTCACTTCCGGCCGTGAGCGTTACCGCCATGGACGCGTTTTCCCAGGCGTTCAGCTTTTGGGAAAACCGTACGCAATTTCTCATCAACGGCAACCTGGTGAACGCCTACGCCACCAAGCAGGCCATGGATGATCCGGAGATCAAGTCACCGGCCATTGGGCTCATTCCAGGCGACTACATCGTGGTTGCCAAAAAAGACACGGAGAAGTTGCAGGCAGCCCTGCCGCACCTGCGTATCTTCCAGGGCTATCTTGTGCACCAAGACACGGACCTGAACCAACCCAGTTACAAGTACCTCACCGATAGCCGGATTCCGGATATTACTTACGCCACGGTAAAGGTTGGGGTAAAACCGCTCAGCAGTTACATCGGTGGCTGAGCACGACGGCCAGCAGGCGAACAATAGGCGATCTACATAGGGGGGTGGGGGGTGTTTTTTCCTTCCCCTCCTTTGCTCCGGCGCTCTCCGTTAGCCTGGTCGCACTGAGACGAATCCGGATTTTGCCGATACTTTCACATACTCGAGGTTATCGATGTCTTTTCCAGCGATCAGTGTTGGCGATCACAGGATGTGTCCGTCACAGAATTCCTCTCCCGGCGCATGCGGAGATGGTTATCGGCCAGTAACTGCCGGTTAGGCGGTGATCCACTCAGAACCTCGATCTACGCCTACGCCAACTTGTGCTTCGAGAATCGCAATTGAACAATGACGAGGCTCATGTAGAATCCCAAGATGCCTGTCGGAACGCCCAAAACTGGGGTGAACAAAGAACCCAGGTACCCGCCGAGGATCGTCCCTAGCGCCGCCGGAAATATAGCCTGTCTGAATCCCGTGCTGCGCAAAATGGTGACGTATGCGACGGGTCCCATGATCGCTCCCAGTGGACCGCCATACATTGAACCGATCAGAAGTAAGCCGGAGTCCCAGAAGCCGACGTAATTCTCTCCCGTGGTCTGGATGCGACCCGATAACGCACACAAGAAGAGAATTGCCGATCCGCAGATCATACCGCCTACAAATCCGAGCAAGACCGACAGAGCGAGTCCACGAAGAAACGTCATAGCATATTGATCGTAAGGTGTTTTCGCCCGGCGCACAACGCGAAATCGGTCAAGACTCGGGCATTGTGGTCGTATTGTGGACGACTAGCAAGCAACGCCACTGTGAAAAATACAAAAGGCAACCGCAGTCATACATGGGCTTGGAAACCCCACCCAAGACCATAAAGATTCGGTGGGTTCATCCGTCGTGAAATCGAAAGGACTTACCCGAATCTTTAGGGCAGATCCTTCACTACGTTCAGGATGACAGCGTTGGGATAGTGGATGTGTGCGGGATACGACCTTGCGGTCGGATTGCGGCAACTCGGACATTACTGATTAGTCAACCTCAACCCGGCTTGTTACCGGGTTTACTGCTCCTGGAACCGCTGCCTATGTGGCAACATGCTTTGGTGTAGGATTCGGCTGATGAACAGGTCACCACCTTCAATCCTGTAGAAGGTCACATGTTTTTTGAATTCAATTCGTCGATATCCCTCTCGAATGTGATCACAGGGGCGTCCGATGAGTGGGTTCTTTAGCAGAGCATCCAGACAATTCGCCAGCTCGTCCAGATAGCGCTGAGCCTGAGCTTCGCCCCAAATGTCCACAGTGTAATCGGCAATCTCTAAAAGATCGAGGCGAGCGAGCTTTGAAAGCCGATAGACAGGCAAAGTCAGAGTCTCCCCGTCACGAGGGCCCGTCTATGAATTCTCTCTCTAGCTTCCGCGAAAACATCTCCCTCAGCCTTGCCACTTTCTTCCCCTGCCTCAACTGCAATCCGGATAGCGTCGAGCTTGGCTTCTTCTTCGCGCTCGCTTGATTCCAGAGCGCGCAGTCCAGCTCGAAGCACTTCACTTGCATTGGCATATTGGCCACTGCGGATTTTGGAATCAACAAATTGGTCCATTTCGGGGGTTAAATTGATGTTTCGAGTGGGCATAAATCCTCTGATTGGATTCTAGAAGGGACTGGCAATAGTTGGCAATACGGTTGTATATTATTCATTATAAATAACTTACTAATCTAGAGAGCACAACAAGAGACCTTCCGAGCAAACAAGGCATAGCTCTAAATAAATCCGTGGCCGCTGCGGTTCAAAATCGCCGTTTTATCGTGGCCAACCCGGAAGTATCGCCAATCTATCACTGGGCGCCATTGGCCGCTGGTCCTACTCCCAGTGTGCGTGGGCGTCGCCGCTGGCGCCGAGGTCTACTGTCAGGGTTTTGAGTGAGCAATTATGCTGAGTCGATAGCTGATACATCGGCTCCTTCACCAGCTTGTAGGGCGCGTCGTTTACTGAGAATTGAAGCAGCATTTCTCCCTCAGGTGCGGAGAAACTGGCGATCCCATCCTTCATATGGAGGGACTGATCCAAGCCATTCACCAGGAGCAAATAGGTATGGGAGGCGGCGTGCTTGTAGCTGTACGTGATGTGCACATCCACGGGACAGGAGGCAGGGGCCGCCGTCGCAGTTGTGGCCGAAACAGGCACGAGTTGAGCCGCTGGCTTTGCCAGGTTCAGGCCGGGAAGCTTGGCCTCGATTGTTTCGCGGATCGATTTGGCGAGGTGCGCCGTAGATTTTCCCAGAGCCTGCTTCTCGAAGTCGCGCGAGGGTGTGACCTTGTACGTATCTTTATATTGACTGTAGCGGCCCTGGGTCCCTTGCTGAGCGATAACCTGGCCATATTCCAGGAGCGTTTTGTGGGAATTGAGTTCGGTTGACACCGTCCATGTGGCCACCGATTCGCCCGAGTGGGCGTTAAGGAGTGTCACTTCGACCGGGATAAGCCACTTCTCCTTGGCCGGGTTTGTGACCGGTTTGAGTATGGCTACAAGCAGCAGGTCGAGATCCGTCCGGTCGTGAACGTAATCCACCAGCCAACTGGTGTCGAGCGGTGAATATACGCCGCCGGGACTGAGCAACGAAGGGTGCGCAGCCGGGCTATCAAGCAGGTCCTGGTACGCAAAGAGCGTGAGGTGCTGCACCACCACGGGCCCGAACTCCTCGCCGCCCGCATCGAACACGGGTGCGATTCCGATCGACACTTTCTGCGCCAAGGCTGTTACACAGGCGGCCCAGGCGAGCAGAATCACCACACTCGCGATCAATCCAATTCTCAATCCAAGTCTCAATCCCCGTCTCAGGCCCAGTCTCATGGATTGCTTACCTTCTTCGGCGCAGGATGGTTCTTTGACACTGTCTGGGTGGCGGGCGACGATGGCGCGGAAACCGGAGTAAGGGTCGCACCGGTGGCAGCGGCAATCACCTCTGCACCGGTAAGCCCCGCGCCGGAGCCGCCGCTGCTGGTGCGAAGCGGCTCAACGTTCTTGGTGGAAATAACCGCGGCAGGAGCTGCATACCAATCGGTTTCGCCAACCAGCGTCAGATAGTCATACAGGATCGCCATATTGTTGGGCAGCGATCCAGCGTGCTGGCGCTGATAGAGAGCAACGTAGGACTCGATTTCCTTGCGAATCTCGGCCTTGTCCCCGTTCTCGCCGATCATGTGCAGTGCGTGCTCCAGGTGCGGATCGGGATAGGCTCCGCGCGTTTCGTCGTATTGGATCGCCTTCATGAAGTGCTGTTCGGCTTCCTGACGCTCCTCGGCATTGCGTGCGGTGATCGAGATGATTTTTCCCAGGTAGAGCTGGGCGCGAGCATCGTTGGTGCGAAGGCTCACGGCCTCTTCAAGATTGTCTTTGGCCATGGCAAAGAGATCGCTGTCGATGGCGATAATCCCGTTGTCCCGCTTGAGCGTCGCCATGATCAGGTTGAATTCGCCGCTCGACCCGGTGAGCCCGGTCTCGCTCTTCAGTTTGGTCTCGATGGTGGCTTTCAGTGTTCCCGAAAGCAGCTCCTGAATCTTCGCATTGCGTGCTTTCATGCGCGTGGCCTGCGCAATGAAACCCAGTCCAACCCTGGGATCATGGGCGGCTTCAGCTTCCATGCGGGCATAAAGTTTTGGCGCCTCGCGAACGTCGTAGTTCTGATCGAGGATGTAGCCCACGGATGCTTCGTCCGCGTCATTCTCAAAGACGTCAGGCCACTCCGTTACCGTTGTGTGATCACGGAAGACGAGATGGCTGAGAAATGCGCCCGAGCCCAGCCCCAGCGCTCCGCCAATCAATGCACCTTTCAGTCCATTCGCGGCGCCCGTGCCAAGTCCTGCCGTCGCCGCAGTGACCGCGGCGGTAAAAATGGCCCTCTTCCTGTCGGTGCTCTCCTGCTTTTCCTTATTCAGCTCGGCTTCGATCACGCGCATCCGCGTGGCTTCAAAGAAATGGTTTCTCTCTACGTGGG